>CAYRZK010000136.1:0-3860 GCA_964428785.1 uncultured Oscillospiraceae bacterium
GCAAGTATGATTACTTTGAGGATTCGTATAAGATTACATATGAGATACTGGCATTTTTTGCAGAGAAAAAAGAGATATTCAAGAAGATAATCGCCTATACGGGACAAAATTCGTTTACGGAATTTTATCTGCACAGTTGGATAAATGAAGATACGGAGCTGGTCAAAAAATGCTTGAATGTTGAAACCTTATCACGAGAGGACGAATATCTGATCTATTACAATGCGATGGGCTGGACTATGACAGTATATAAATGGATCCGAGAGGACTGTATAGAAGAGCCTAAGGAGATATTAAAGATTTTGGATGACCTTGCGCCGCAGAAAATGCTCCATTATTATCGTGCGGCATCGTCAGTTGTTTCATCATCAAAAGAGAACAAAGCATAACGGAGCATAAGCAGCGAAAAAGAAATAAATTTTAAACCGGAGCTTATAAGCACTCTGTGAAAAGAACCGGTATAATTAGGTAAAGGCATAGCAACATAATTCCTTTCTTGTGGTTTTGGTCGATTACATTATATCGGATTATGGTTGATTATGCTTTTTCTTTTTTTGTAAAATCAGAAAAAATGTGCCGATATGTTTTCACGCACCAACACATTTAGTATAGAACCAGAATGAAAAACGGAGAAGAAAAGGTTGATTCTTCTGCCCCGAAAATGCCTACTGATATTTTATTGTTTTGCGCTGCGCCAACACATTTGACAAAGAGCCACATTAGTATAAACCGAAAAACATTAAAAAAGACAGTCGCAAGACTGTCTTTTTCTTTTCAGTGTCATTTGTAAGCGCTATCACCCTAAGCCTTGATTGCGATTACGATATATAGGTAATGTTATGCACTGACCGATTAAAAATTTGCTAAATTACTATTTAGCTGCAAGACCTGAAAGGTCGAGAGTTCTTCCTGCCTGGCACTGCTTGTCAAGTCTCTTAGCCCACATAGCATTTAAGATACCGAATACAGCAATGCAGATAAGGAATGTGAAGATCATTGTGTAACCCTTGTTACCGAACTTGTCAAGCCATGAGCCAAACATAAGAGGCCATACACCGTCTACGATAGTTCCTGATACTGAACCAATACCGATTGCAGTTCCTGATACCATAGGTGGAATGTGGAGTTCTCTTAAGATTGAGTATGTTACTGAGTAAAGTGCAAAGATTACGAATGATGGTAATACTGAGTAAATAGTAACGAGTGTAGCATTTGATTCAGGTCCGAAGAAGAACGGAACTACGTACATGCATCCAGCGATAGCAAATGCTACGATGTACCATGTTGATGTTGACTTGAATACCTTGTCAGCCATGATACCGCCAACAGGAGCTACGAGCATTGCGCCGTATGATCTGATTACAGATACTGCTGATGAAGCGTTAGGGTCGATACCAATTACGTCGATAAGGTATGGGTTGAAGTATGATACATTTGAATAAAGTGTATAAGTAGTTAAGTAAGCAAAGAAGATAATCCATGTTCCAGGCCACTTAAGAACATATGGGATGTGCTTGATCTGGATTGGTTCGTCTCCCTTGAGGTAAACTCCTCTTTCTGCCATCTTCTTTTCGTTGTCGAGGAAGAAGATAACGAGGATAGTAGCGATGAGAGTGATAACTCCGTAGCAAATGATAACTGATCTGAATGTTCCAACCTTGTTGTAAACCCAGAGAGGAACAACGTTTCCGAGTGCTCCTGAGAGACCGTTGATCATGTAGTAAGTACCGAATGAACCACCTGCTTCGTCTTCGCCGCCGAGTGAGTTGATGTACTTAACGAGTGCTGCCCAGTAAGCTGTCATAACGAGAGCCTGTGCAACGAATGCAGCCACAGCCATAGGATATGAAGTAGCGAAAATTGCATAGATGAAAGTGATAACTGTCATACCGCCTACTGAGAATACGATGATTTTCTTAGCATCAAGCTTGTCAGCAAGGAACGCACCTACGAATGAGAGCGGGAAGCTGAATACCGAGCAGATTGTGTTAAGAAAAGCAAGCTGAGTGTTTGTGCACTGAAGAGCTGCAAGCATCTGATCGTAGAAACAATATCTAACGTACATAAGAAGATAGATAGTTCCACCCATGTAACCGAGTGAAATGAGACCCATCCATTTTCTAAAAGGACTTTGCTTCTGCATAATAAATTCCTCCTAAAAACATGTAATATAAAAAATAATTGCTGTGTGTTTGTATATTGTAACAGCTATAGGCCTAGGGAAGCCGATACAATTTTCGACAACTTAACACAATATCATTATAAATGTGATAAGATTGTGAAGAAATAGATGATTCGAAAAATTTGTTTTTAAATGAAACTAAAAATAATAAATAACCTAATTAACGGAAAATAACGAAAATTTGGAAAAATGTCGAGCGCTTTGACTCGGTGCGGCATGTATGCTACTATGTATGGAACTAAAAAAATGATTTGAGCAAAAAAGCCACTATATAAGCAATACTAATAGCTAAAAGGCGATAGACGATATGAGATGAAATGAGGAAAATTGGTATGGCAACTGTTAAAATCGAAAATGACAAATTAAAAGTGATAATAGACACCAAGGGAGCGGAGCTGCTGTCCGTGCGGAGTAACAGCGGCAGAGAATTTATATGGGACGGCGAGACGAAAATATGGGAGTGGCATGCGCCGATACTGTTTCCGATATGCGGCGAGCTTAACGAGAACAGCTATACATATAAAGGTAAAAAGTATTTCATGAAAAGGCACGGCTTTGCACGAGATATGGAATTTGAAAAAGTGAGCAAAGCGGAGGGCAGAGGCGGCTTCAAGTGCAGCGCCGATAGAGCATCTACCGAATATGCGGAATTCGTGCTCAGCTCGAATGAAAAGACCTTAAAAATGTATCCTTTTGAATTTGTGCTCAGGGTGATTTACGAGCTTTCGGGCAATGCGCTTATTGTTAAATATATTGTCGAAAACCGCACAGCAGGCGATATGTATTTCTCTATAGGCTCGCACGAGGGATATGTGTGCTCGGAGGGGATACAGGCATACAGTGTATTTGTGGATGAAATAGTACCTCTCGTTTATGACTATTTTGAGGGTGAGCCTGACACCTTGGTTTATGAGAAGCCCGGATTTACTGCGGCAACGCTTAAGAAGCTTGGCGAAAATATTACAGTAACTGTGGATTTCGGCGAGGTATCGAGCTTTTCGCTTTGGACGAAGCCCGGAGCGAGATTTATATGTCTTGAGCCGTGGCACGGAATACCGGAAACCGAGCAGGCTGACCCGGATATTTCAAAAAAAGCCGGCTTTATTAAGTTAACATGCGGCGAAAGCTTTGAAGCCGTGCATACGATAACCTTCTGCGGATAATTAAGCACGATAGTCATAATAATTGGATTTTAATTTTCGTTTAGCTTAAGAGGAAGCTCTGTAATTCGGATGAAAAATTTTGTTATCCTACCAAGGCTTCATTCCGCCCTTGTTGACCACAGAGCGTTTATTATGGTATATTGGTTGAGAAAGCTTAATAAATGCGAAATGTTTTCGGGTGTGATGCCCGGACTAAGAGGGAAACAGGTTAAAGTCCTGTGCGGTCCCGCCGCCGTAAGCGAGGAGCCGCTGCCTATTTTTCGATGCCTGCGCTCTTAAAAGAGTGCGGAATAAGAAAAGCCACTGATTATCGGGAAGGCAGGCAGCAGGTGATGATGCGCAAGCCGGAAGACCTGCTTTTCGCATGCTGTAATCCGACGGGTTAATCGGAAATTACGGCGAGCATGGATGCCCTGCGCTATGCAACGCTAAGTGCATACATGAAACAAACAGTAAAAACGGAAGCTGTGGCGATTTGCCGCAGTTTTTTTGTGCATTAAATTATGGTTCTATAC
>CAYRZK010000137.1:0-3802 GCA_964428785.1 uncultured Oscillospiraceae bacterium
CCTGTGCAGGTGGCGCTGATGCATATCAATGAGCCGATATCGGAGCCGAGACAGATAAATCCAAACATTCCGGAATCCGTGGAAAAGATAGTGATAAAGGCGACGGACAAAATTCAGATAAACAGATATACATCTGCGGATGAAATGTATAAGGCACTTGAAAATGCGGAGATCGAGGAGATGTTTGCGGAGCGAAAAACGGGCATTAAGCAGGAGGCAGCTATGGATATCGAAGCAGTCTCAATTGACGAAAGCTCAGAAACGGCAGCCGATACAGCCGAGAAAGCCGAACGCACAAAAAAAAGCAAGCGTGACGGAGGAAAAAAGAAAAAAGACCCGAACAGAAAAATAAAAATACTGGCAGTGATTGTTGCGCTTGTTGTAGCTCTTCCGTTATCGCACGGTATAGCAAGTATTTTGAGCGGAATATTTTCGCATGGAGGCGGTAAGGAATTTGAAACGCCGGATTTTCGTGGCATGACATTGGAAGCGGCTGAAATATTTGCGGCGGAATGTGATGTAAGAATAGATAAAGCCGATGAAGTATTTAGCTATGAATATGACGAGGGTGAGATTTCATCTCAGGTACCGGAGGCAGGCTCGAAGATAAAAAAAGGCAAGACGATAAAAGTAAATATAAGCAAGGGCATGAAGGAGGGAACTGTGCCTAAGCTTGAGGGGCTTACATACAGCAGTGCGGTGCATATGATTGAAAAGTACAATTTCAGCGTAGGTACGGTGACAACGCAGGCAAGCGTGCAGCCTAAGGATATCGTTGTATCACAGTCACCGGCAGCAGGCTCGGAAGCAACGCCTGGGTCGAAGATATCATTTGTTGTAAGCGCCGGCACCGATGAAAACGAAACAATCATTCCGCTGCTTGTCGGAGAGGATATAGATAAGGCGAAAAATATGCTCGAAGAAGCAGGGCTCAGTCTTGGCGAGATAATATATGAGATGAGTACGGAGTATGAGGTCAATACGGTAATGTGGCAGCAGTATCCGGCAGATACAACGCTTGAGACCAAAACGGCTGTAGACCTTAAGGTAAGCAGCGGTGACAAGCATTTCGTTTCGACAGGACTTTCGCTGTATATTGATTACAGCTCGGCAGAGGATTCGGTATTCTGGTTGACAGTAACCGTATCCGATGAAGAGGGACAGCACAATATTATTACAAGAGAACAGCGCATAAAGGATAATGGCGGAGAGACCGTAACGCTTACGGGAACAGGTCAGGGCACAGTGACGGTAATCTTTAACAATGATGTTATGCTCAAGCATGATGTAAACTTTAATACCGGAGAGATATTGATGTGATAGGAGTTATTGTAAAGGGTATAGCAGGCTTTTACTATGTAAAAACCGATGACGGGAATGTTTATCAAAGCAAGGCAAGAGGCATTTTTAAAAAAGAAAAGACCACGCCGATGATAGGCGACAAGGTTGAAATTGCTTTGCTGCCCGATGGTGACGCCGTCATTGACAAGATTTTTCTAAGAAAAAATGAATTTATAAGACCGCCGGTAGCGAATGTTGATATGTTTATTATCGTAACGGCGATAAAAAGTCCGGATCCGGTGCCTGCTGTCATGGATAAGCTGCTCGTGATGGCGGAAAAAAGCCATACAGATGCGGTGATATGCATAAACAAAGCGGATCTTGCGACAGACGAAGAGCTGGAAAGGCTTGCGTCTGTTTATCGCAGTATATATCCGGTGGTTGTTGTAAGCACCGAGAGCGGCATCGGTGCAGAGGAGCTTGAAAAGCATATCGCAGGCAGGAATGCGGCGCTTGCCGGGCCGTCCGGAGCAGGCAAGTCTACTATCTTGAATATGCTTAAAAATTCGGAGCTTATGGAGACGGGGCATGTGAGCGCCAAAACAGGGCGAGGCAGACATACGACAAGGCATGTTGAAATGTTTGAAATGCCTTGCGGAGGCATGATATTTGATACTCCGGGCTTCACATCATTTGAAGTTCTCGATGCGGATGAGGATGAGCTGCAATTTCTGTATCCTGAGATGAAAGAGTATATAGGAAAATGTAAATACGATAATTGCAGGCATTTAAAGGAGCCCGGCTGTGCAGTGCGAGAAGCGGTCTCAGCAGGGTATATAAGCAAGGAGCGTTATCGCTCGTATATAATGCAGCTTCTTGAAATCAAGGAGCGTGAAAAAAATAAGTATGATTAAATAAAGAGGAATATTATGAACAAACTTGCACCATCAATATTATCAGCTAATTTTTCAAGGCTCGGAGAGCATGTGAGCCTGATTGAAAACGGAGGAGCACATCTCATACATGTGGATGTTATGGACGGGCATTTTGTGCCGAATATAAGCTTCGGAGCGCCTGTTATGAAATCTCTTGTCGGAAAGACGGAGGTGCCGTTTGATGTTCATCTGATGATTGAAAATCCCGATAAGTATATAGGAGATTTTGTTACACCGAATACGGAATATATAACGGTACATGAAGAAGCATGCACGCACCTGCACAGGAGCATACAGCTGATAAAGTCACACGGCATAAAAGCCGGAGTGGCGCTAAACCCGGCAACATCGCTCAGTACGCTCGAATATGTGCTCGAGGATGTGGATATGGTGCTTATAATGAGCGTTAATCCCGGCTTCGGAGGACAGAAGTTTATACCGTCCGCATTAAGAAAAATAAAAGAATTGGATGAAATAAGAAAAGCAAGAGGGCTCAGATTTGAAATCGAAGTGGACGGCGGTGTGACTCTCGACAATGTAAAAGATGTGCTTGAAGCAGGCGCAAACATTATTGTTGCAGGCTCAGCAGTGTTTGCTGCGCCGAATATAGAAGAACGAGTTAAGGAGTTTGTAAAATGGTAGCTCCAAATCCGGTGGCTTTTACGATTTTCGGAATCGATGTGATGTGGTATGGCGTCATTATCGGCAGTGCGATTCTTATTGCGTGTGCGATGGCTTATATCCTTGCTGAGCAGGAGGGGCTGGACGGCGATAAATTTACAGACCTGCTGCTTTGGGCGGTGCCTATGGCGATAATCGGCGCAAGAGCATATTATGTTGCATTTGAATGGGACAGGTATGCCGGCGATTTTATGGCGGTCATAAATATAAGAAACGGCGGGCTTGCCATTCACGGCGGGCTGATTTTCGGCATAGGCACGGGGCTGATATGCGCCAAGCTTTGGAAGCTGGATGTTCTTAAACATCTTGATATTGCTGCGATATGTATACCTCTTGCACAATCTATGGGAAGATGGGGCAATTTTTGCAATGAAGAGGCGCACGGCGGTGTGACGGACTGTGTGATAAATGTTTTGATAGACGGCAAGACTTATCATGCCACATTCTTGTATGAGGCGATATGGTGCTTTGCACTGTGCATATTTCTCTTTGTTTTGTACAGGTGCGGTAAGAGGTTTGACGGGCAGCTAATCTGCCTTTATGTGATATTGTATTCGACGGAGCGTTATCTCGTGGAGGAGCTGCGAACGGACAGCCTTATGATAGGCGTGTTCAAGCAGGCGCAGCTGCTGTCGCTTGGACTTATCATATTCGGCATAGTGATGTATGTGGTGCTTCGCAGACGCCAAGTCAATATTGAAATGCCTGTGAATGGACACTCTGCTGCACAAATTGACCACTTAAATGAGCATAGCTGATGTTTTCGGCTATGCTCATTTTCTACTATCTTTCGGATCGAATATCGGGGGAATCTTTGCCTGTGTACTGTTTGCCTTTTTTGCCAACACCTATTTACTCTACAACCGTTGTAGAGATTACAATAATAGGGTTGACAAATCAAGGAG
>CAYRZK010000138.1:0-3794 GCA_964428785.1 uncultured Oscillospiraceae bacterium
GTATCCGGCTCATAATTATTGAAAAACACATATACAAATGTCGGAACATCATCCGACATTTGTATATGAGTTTTACAATCATTATGAGCCGGATACTCCGATCTTTGAAATCAATGAAAGCAGTGATATTGTAAAGGCGATCGATGAGGCTGCCGAGGCAGTGCTCGGAGCAAAGCCTGTACATTTCACAAGAGCAGGAGGAGCTGATGCTGCCTATATAAAGAGAGCGCTCGGAACACAGATGCCGTGGTTCGGTCCAGGCAATTTTGATGTAGCAATTCCAAAGGAAAGAGTTTCTATAGAAAACTATTTAAACTGTATAAAGGTATATATGCTTACAATGGTAAAAATGATGGCATAGGCAATATGAAAAGCAAGTATAATGCTTGGATAAAAGAGGGTATGGCCGCAAACAGATTATTTGCGGCCATACCCTCTTTTTGGTGCTATTCTTGCTATTTGAAGCTGCGATAGAGGAATGTTATGATTTGGGCTCTGGTACATGGTATATCAGGGCAAAAACAGTTGTTATCGATACCTGTGGTGATATTGTTTTCTACAGCCCAAGCAACAGCTTCTGCGTAGTAGGCGTCAGCGACAACATCTGTGAAGCTGCTTGTGCCATTTGGCTTAGGGCAGCCTGCGGCACGCCAGAGAAAAGTTACGGCTTGGGCTCTGGCGCATGGCGCATCAGGGCAAAAACGGTTGTTATCGATACCTGTGGTGATACGGTTTTCTACAGCCCAAGCAACAGCTTCTGCGTAGTAGGCGTCAGCGGCAATATCCGTAAAGCCGCTTGTGCTATTTGATTTAGGACAGCCTGTGGCACGCCAAATGAAAGTTACGAGCTGACCACGAGTGCAGTTTAGGTTAGGAGCATAATGCTCATCATCCATGCCTGTGGTAATACCATTATTTATTGCCCATAAAACTGCATCATGGAAATACATGTTTGCATGTACATCTTCAAAGCAGCTCGACACAGCATTGTCTTCCGTGAAAGAAGCTTGGATATTCACCTTGCTGCTTGGCATAGTGAAAGTATATTGACTGTTGCCATTGCTTGTTAGATCGATTTTGTTTCCGTTCTTGTCGAGGACGGTCAGAGATTTTAGCTTATAGCCGTTATCCGGTGTGATAGTAATTGTCACAATAGTGCCTTTTTTGGCATTTTGCGGATGAACAGTCACAGAGCCGTTTTCGGTTTTTGATGGTGTATTTACCGAGTAAGTGTTGCTCGGACGGCGAGAAACAGTCAGAGTGCCCCTTTCGAGTAAAAAAGTGTAACGAGTATCTTCGCCTGCAACATCAGGATTAATGTCATAGTAGCCTGTTTTGTTCATGTCCGGTGTGCAGGTGAGCGTGACTGTGACGGAATCATCGCCGAACAGTCCGGTGATGGTATAGTCTTTACCGGGCACAGGAGTACTGAAATCGGGGATATCGCTGCCTACATATGCACTTTTATCAATTGCTTTGATGGTAACAATAGCTCTGTCTATATATACTGTAAAGCATCCTGCCTCATCATTGTGATTTGCAGCCGAGGCTTTGTAATAGACCGTGTGATTACCGGCATTGATGAAGCTTGGCATTGCACCGTAAATACCGCTTGTAGTTGTGCTGTAGGTAAAAGTAACTTCTTGATTGTTTACAGCCGTAGCTGTAGCAGTTACCGCAGCGGTTTGAGTACTGCCGTTATATGTAAGCTTCTCAGCCTGCACTACGGAAATATCAGTCAGAGCTGCCGGAGCAATTTTTACGGAGAAGCTGCCTGCTGCGTCAATGTGATTTGCAGCCGAGGCTTTGTAATAGACCGTGTGATTACCGGCATTGATGAAGCTTGGCATTGCACCGTAAATACCGCTTGTAGTTGTGCTGTAGGTAAAAGTAACTTCTTGATTGTTTACAGCCGTAGCTGTAGCAGTTACCGTAGCGGTTTGAGCACTGCCGTTATATGTAAGCTTCTCAGCCTGTACTACGGAAATATCAGTCAGAGCTGCCGGAGAAACGGTGTAGTGAGAAGCAGCTGTAGCAAGAACAGTTCCGATATCATTTGTTTTGGTGATGACGGCAGTGTAGCTTCCTGCATCTGCCGTATCTGTAGTGGGTACATTGTTTTTCTGATAACTGATGTCGAGAGCCCCGCCACTCCATTCTTCGGAATATGAAATATTAGCATTGAATGAGGTGCCATCATAGATGAGTGAGCCGGTAGGAGGGCTGACAGTAGCAGTCTCTGAGTGGTTACAGCCCATGTGCGTACAGGTCTCGGTGATTTTATTTTCATTTGAGCTGTATTTGTAGCTGTGACCGTTCGCAGAGCCTACGGTAAAGGTTGCGGTGCCGGCTTTGCCGCAGATACAGGATTTGTAATATGTAGCGGGTGTAGTGCAGTTAGCATCACTAACCTTGTAAGTATCATTTGGGATTTGCAGGGTATAGAGGTGTGTGCCATAGCTGTTTTTGTCACTGTCTGCGGAAATCGGGCAGGACGCATTTGTACAGTTTTTCCAGTGATGAGTGTCATTGTTTGACCATGATGACCAGTTGTGGTCGTGCCAGTATGCTGTAAGATTGAGATTTGCGGTGATAGGGTTGTTCGCAAATGTCCAAAAATCAGCGTCAGAGCTGTTTGCTTTCCACCAGCCAAGGAATGAGCTTGAAGTCTTGCTTGGAGCAGCAGGCTCTGTTGCATCTGCATTGGCACGCCACTGCGTTGCGGGAGCAGCACTTGTACCGCCGTTTGTATCGAAAGTGACTGTATAAATGCCGCTTATGCTGCTTGCGGCGCTGAAATCGCCGCCGGATACGATGCCGCATTCATTATTTACAATACCTGAAAAAGTGCCGCCGGTTATTTTTCCGGAGCTTTCATTATTTACTTTTACTGCGAAATTGCCTGCTTGGATTGTACCTGTATTTTGAATACAACATGAGGCACCGGTAAAATTGGTACCGCCGCTTCCTGTAATATTACCGCTATTAGTAATATCACCGGCGAGAGTACCGGCATTTGCATAAATAGTGCCTGTATTTAAAATGTCGCCTGCGATGAGGGTACTTCCGGTTAAAGTGACACTTCCTTGATTGTATATGTCAGTGTGGTTACCCGGATTGCTAAGTATATAATTACCAAAATCGAATGTCAGCTCGCCTGCCGCATATATAAAGAACAACGATATATTTCCTTGACAATTGAAAAGTGTTGTATGGCAAGTGAGAGATCCGTTTCCGTCAATAACTATCGGGGCAAATGTGCATTTGAAATTTTTAATTGTGCCCTCAAGAGTGAGATTTCCCTTTACATAGAATACTGCTTGCTCCGGATTCCAGTCATCAACAGGTGTAATATCGCAATCCGCTACAATATGCAGTTTGGTATTTTCCGGTATTTCGACTTTAGAGGAAAGCGTAAATACCGTTGTGCCTGATGTTCCTGCAATTCTTATATAGTAGTCTTTGTCTTTCGGTGCAGCTTTTATTGCATCATTGAGTTCTTGCTCATTTTGTACGGATACGGCGTGTTCAATACTGCTACCGTCATTATTTCCGATGGCGAGTACCGTATTCGGTGACAGAACGAATAAGAGAAACAGTACTGTCAAGATGCTGAAAAATCTTTTTTGCATAAATATCCTCCCTTTCTTACATATTTTATGTGCATGTGATAGTATTTGGCATAAAAGACCGATTAAGTACATAATGCAGCGCATAGCAAAATAAAACATTTTTGAAATTATAGCACTTATGGTATATTTTGTAAACAACTATTATCCACTGATATATTTGAT
>CAYRZK010000139.1:0-3770 GCA_964428785.1 uncultured Oscillospiraceae bacterium
TAATTATAAAATAATAGCTGTTTGGCGGCAGGCTGCCGCAATTTGAAAATATAAATCGGAGGATATTTAGCTTATGGATTATAATAAATTGGCGGAGCTGCTTTTTCCGCATATTACAAAAACACCGGAAGACTATGAGGCAATGTTCCCTGAGCGTGACCTGCCTGAGGGCGCAAAGGTAACAAGGCTCGGACCGAGCCCGACAGGCTTCATACATCTCGGCAATCTTTACGGAGCTTTTGTAGATGAGAGGCTTGCGCACCAGTCGAACGGTACTTTTTATCTGCGTATAGAGGATACGGACGATAAGCGATATGTGGAAGGTGCAGTAGATATCATCATAGATTCGCTGAAATTTTTCGGAATAAGCTTTGACGAGGGTGCCGGTAAAGATGGCGATACCGGCAATTACGGCCCGTATTATCAATCACAGAGAGGCGAGATCTACGGCTGTTTTGCAAAGGAGCTTGTTAAAAAAGGCATGGCGTATCCATGCTTCATGACGAGTGAGGAGATAGAAGAAATCAGAGCGTCGCAGGAGGCAAATAAGGAAAATCCGGGGATTTACGGGAAATATGCATTGAGCAGGAGCCTTACCCTTGAAGAAATCGAAGAAAAAATAAATGCAGGACAGCCTTATGTTATAAGGCTTAAATCGGATGGAAAGACCGATGTACCGGCGGAGGAAATGCGTTATTTTGAAGTGGAAGACGGTATACGAGGCAAGATATCAATGCCGGAAAACAATCAGGATATTGTTATTTTAAAGGCAAACGGCATACCGACATATCATTTTGCACATGTTGTTGACGATCATTTTATGAGAACCACGCATGTTGTCAGAGGCGAGGAATGGCTTCCGTCGCTGCCGATTCATGTAGAGCTTTTTGAAAAGACAGGCTTCAAAATGCCTGTATTCTGCCACACGGCACAGCTCATGAAAATAGATGAAGAGACAGGGCAGAAGCGCAAGCTTTCAAAGAGAAAAGATCCGGAGCTTTCACTCGACTATTACAGAAATCAGGGTTATCATCCGGCAGCTGTAAGAGAATATTTGCTTACAATTCTGAATTCCAATTACGAGGAATGGAGAGCGGACAATCCGGCAGCTGAAATTGATGAATTCGCATTTTCGACGGAAAAAATGAGTAATTCGGGAGCATTGTTTGATTTGAACAAGCTTAATGATGTATCGAAGGATACGCTCGTAAGGATTCCGGCAAGCGAGCTCAGAACATTTATGGCTGATTGGAGCCGTGAATTTATGCCGGAGATAACTAAGTATTTTGAAGAAGACATCGAATATATAGAGAAAATTCTCGACCTCGGACGCACAGGCGACAAGCCGAGAAAAGACCTTGTGTATGCAAAGCAGATATTTGAATTTATAAGCTATTTCTTTGATGAATATTTCAAAATCGAAGATGAGCTTCCGGCTAATGCAGCAGATGATGCGTCGGCGATACTCGGTGAATATCTTGAATCTTACGATCATTCGGATGACCAGTCGAAATGGTTTAACAAGATAAGAGCTATTGCCGAAAAGCTCGGATATGCCGCAAAGCCTAAGGATTTTAAGAAAAATCCGGATATGTACAAGGGGCATGTCGGCGATGTAAGCACCGTGATAAGAATTGCACTCATGGGCAGATCACAGTCTCCGGATGTATGGGAGATACAGCAGATCCTCGGCGAAGAGCGCACAAGAGAGAGAATTGCCGCATATATAAAATAAGGCGGCTTAGCTTTGTGGCATTATTCGTGATAATATGCACTTGAGTGATACGGGCTTTATTAAATATCAATGTTTGAAGCATCGGAAATGTGGTAAATATTGTAATAATATTTTAAAAGGATGAGAAAATCCGATGCATGTATGTGTATATGCAGATGCACGCAGGAAAGGAGATGCTTATGAGATCATTAGTGGTATATTTTTCCCGTGCGGGAGAAAATTATAAGAACGGGCAATTTGAAATTTTAAAGACCGGAAATACTAAGATGGCGGCAGATAAGCTCAAAAAAATGACAGGCTCCGATATTTTTGAAATTGCAATGGAAAAGCCGTATTCCGACAGATATATGAAGTGCGTGAAAGAAGCTAAGGATGACCTTGCAAACGGAGTGCGTCCGGCGCTTGTGGAGCTCCTGGATGACATAGATGATTATAGTACGATATATCTCTGTTATCCTAATTACTGCAATACGATACCGATGCCGGTATGGACATTCCTGGAAGCGTTTGACTTCACAGGCAAAACGATAAAACCGCTGTGCACGCATGAGGGAAGCGGTCTTGGCGTCAGCGAAGCCGATATTAAGAAGCTGTGCCCGACGGCAAATGTTGAAGCGGGGCTTGCGGTCAGAGGTTCAGAGGTCGAAAATGTGGAAGAGGCTTTGAGGAATTGGAGTTAGCGGTACAGAGTTTTCGATATCAGTACTTTTCGGATCGCAGCATAATTCCTTTCTTGTGATTTTGGTCGATTGCATTATATCGTATTATGGCTGCCTATGCTTTTCTTTTTTATAAAATCAGAAAAAATGTGCCGATGTGTTTTCACACACCAACACATTTAGTATAGAACCACATTGTATAGAAACAAAAAACTCGGAGAATAATCCGAGTTTTTTTAAATGATTTGAGTTGGTATCGCCAAGGGGAGTCGAACCCCTGATTCCAGCGTGAGAGGCTAGCGTCTTGACCACTTGACCATGGCGACTCGCAATAAAATAATTATATCGCATTTGACACGGTTTGTAAATGCGATTTTGCATTTTTTGTTGTTTTTTCGCATATATTTTTGGAGTGTGATGTATAGAAGGCTGATTTCTGCATGAAAATCGCCGATTGACTGTAAAAGTCGAATATTGGGCATATGAATAAACAATGCTGCGGAAATATGCCCGTGCTTGAAGCATGACTTTGTGCGAAATTTAACAATGTGTGGAAAACTTGCAAAAATCCTGTTTTGGACAGACCATTCTGCAAGCCTTTGAAACTCGTGGATTGTAATACCAATATCGACTGAGGAGTACCCCGCAGAGCTTGAAATTATTGGGTTTGAGGGCTTTTTTGCCGGACAAATTTTGACTCGGATATGTTGACATTCAGACCTCGGAATGGTATTCTATAGACAAGGAACGAAAGGCGTTCTTTATATTGGGATGCACTTTTGGAATTATAAAAAAGGAGTGAAAAAAAGTTGAGCAAGTTGCACATTGAAAAGACAAGATGCAAGGGTTGCGGCTATTGCATCGAAGTATGCCCTAAGAAGGCACTCGCATTCACTGGTGAAATCGGAGAACAGGGTTACGACACAGTTGGTGTTAATGAAGAACTCTGCATCCAGTGCGGAGCATGCTACAGAGCATGTCCGGATTATGTATTTGAAATTTTCTAATTAAGCGGAGGTTTAATAATGGCAGAAAAAGTATTAATTAAGGGTAACGAAGCCCTTGCAGAAGCTGCTCTCAGAGCTGGCGCACGTTTCTACAGCGGATATCCTATCACTCCGCAGACAGAAATTCTTGAATACCTTGCATGGAGAATGCCTGAAGTAGGCGGATTCTTTATTCAGGCTGAATCAGAACTTTGCGGTATCAACATGGTATTTGGTGCTGCTGCTGCTGGTGCAAGAGCATTCACAACATCATCAGGTCCGGGATACTCACTCAAGCAGGAAGGTATTTCATACCTCTGCGCTAACGATCTTCCGGCAGTAATCATCGATGTAATGCGTATAGGTTCAGGTCTCGGTGACATCGTCATG
>CAYRZK010000140.1:0-3766 GCA_964428785.1 uncultured Oscillospiraceae bacterium
CATTAACCGTGGTTTTCATATGGGTGATGACTATATTACGATCGATATCAGCCTCGAAGGCGATCCGACATACAATGAAATTACATGGGAAATGGCAAAACATGCCGAGCTTTGCGCCAATGAGGTAATATGGTCAAATGCTCCCGTCACCGTTCATTACTTTGAAACCAAAAAAGCTGCCGAAAGCTTCCCTGTACGAAAAAAACTTGAAATAGAAAAAGATATCACAATCGTATGCGTCGGAGATCCATCAAACCCATCAGACAGCGTTGCCTGCTGCGGTACTCATCCTGCTTATGCCGGGCAGATAGGTCTTGTTAAAATTTTTAAGGTCGAGCCTAACAAAGGTATGTTCCGCATATATTGCGAAGCCGGAAAGCGAGCATATCTCGACTACGAAAAGAAACATGACATAATTACCGCTATAGGAAACAAATACAGCGCCGGCACTGATGATCTTCTCGATAAAATATCATCTCATGATGAAAAAAACAGGCTCATGCGTCAGGAGCTCAGCGCTATGCGCCGCAAGCTTTCCGAAATGCATATTCACGAAATCGAAAACGATCTGACAGCTCTCGATAAGTATGATGCGAGCAGCGTCCAAGCGCCAGGCAATGTTGCCGGCACATCTCCGATGTATACTCGCATTTATGACGAGCTTCGTGCCGACGATCTCATGACTATCGGCAAAGCGTTTATCGGAAAATCAAACAGGCTTATAGCGCTTGCTACGCTGTCCGAAAATGTCGTAATGCTGTTTTCCGACGGTAAAAGCTTTGACTGCGGCAAGCTTATAAAAGAAAACGCTCACATTTATAACGGCAAAGGCGGCGGGCGTGTCGACAATGCTCGTGCTTTTTTCCCAAATCACGAATATCTCGAAACATTCCTCGATTTGCTGGAAAAGCACTTGCGTTAAGCTGCGCACAGCCTGTGCACCTTGAGCGCCTGCGCTCTGTTTCGGTCAATCTGTAAAACGGAGTTCACTGCTTCATCAGTCATTTTTATATTCGCTGAAATTTTAATAACGGAGGTTTATTATGTACACAACCATCAAAAAAGAAGAACTCAAAAAGCTTGTTATCGATGTTTTCACAAAACACGGCGAAACACGGGAAAATGCCGAAATCCTTTATGATCTTATGTATGAAGATGAAATTTCCGGCAAATCCTCCCATGGCTTTTACCGTATTCCCATGTTTATGGGCTCGCTTAAATCGGGTATAGCCAAGCCTCCTGTGGAAATCAGCGTAAACGGCAATATCGTATCCGTAGATGGCAAGAACAATATCGGCGTTATTCCGATCAAGAAAGCCGTTGACAAGATTATAGAGCTCAGCAACGAACATGATGTAATTATTGCCGGTATTCACGGATATGAGAACAATACCGGAGCGATAGGTTACTATGCTCGTAAGCTTGCAAAGGCAGGGCTTATCAGCATTATATCCGTAAGCTCGGAAGCATGTGTTGTTCCTTACGGCGGCGCAGAGGTCAAGCTCGGCACCAATCCTGTTGCAATCGGATTTCCTTGCGGCGACAATCCTATAATTACAGATGTTACAACAGCCGCTATGCCTTGGGGACGAGTAGCAGTCCTCGAAAAAGCCGGAAAGCCTGTTCCTGACGGCGTTATCCTTGACAAGGACGGCAATCCATCAAACGATCCTCTCGATCTTATCAAGCGAGGCGGTATGCAGCTGCCGCTTGCAGGTCATAAGGGCTATGCTCTCGGTCTTGCACTCGAAATACTCGGCGGTATCTTCGTCGGAGGTAAAGGCGGCAAAACATCAGTACCGGGTTCTGATGCCGCATTCATACTCGCTATGAAAAAGGATTCTTTTATTCCTGCCGATGAATATGATGCCAAAATAGCCGCATTTGCCGATGAAATCAAAAATACAAAAAAAGCGCCGGGAGTTACCGAAATCAGAGTGCCCGGTATGCTTGGAGATGATTATTTTGAGCGTGCCGCAAGCGACGAAATCACTATACTTACCACAATCTACAATGATATTCTTAAATTCGCATAGGCTATTGCTTCTGCGAATTGCGATATAGACAGTATAGAGCCGCAAAGCACAAGCGGCGATGCCGCAAGAGAAAGAGGGCATTTCAAAGGTCGTTTACTTATGACCTTTGAAATGCCCTCTTTCTTTTCCACTGCTTATTATGCCATTCGGTATATGCCGCTTCGCACCATATATTCAATATAAATTGTTCTATTGGCTATACGATCGGCTATATATCATTTATGTCTTTGCATTTTCAGTTTAGCTTCGTTTTTTCGTTCGGATTATTCCGCATCTGTGTTTGCCGGCTTCTTTTTCTTGCTTGCAGCTACAGCTGTTAATACTGCAAGGATGATAGGAATAAGCATTACGAATATGCTTGTATCGAACGGAATAAATGCGAATGCACCGTTGTTATATGCAATCGTAAGAAGCATTGCCGATAAAATCGATACTACAGCTGCCGGGATATTTCCTTCGAGGAACATTGCAAGGATACATCCGAACAATGCAGGCAGGAGATAGTTGAGTGCTTCCGTTACCGATGCCGGAAGTGCTGAGAGCACTGCTTCGCCTGCGAGTACGCCTGCTGCAAGGATAATAAGATTTACATATACTGACATTGCGAGTCCGACAATCGACATGAGTGAGCCTTCATCAGTACCCATTTCTGTCTTGGATGCCTTCTGAGCTGCAACTACAGCCGGGATACGCATATTTGCGATATTTCCCGAAAGGAAGCAGAGCAGTGTGCCCGGAACGCCGAGAATAGGCACATATGAAATCGGATATGAAATCCACCACGGAAGGTTAAGAATCATCCAAGGAACAAGCGCCTTAACGAGCATATGCCAGTTTGGCTGAACACCGTAAACAAACCAAGTAGCCAAGAACGGTACAAAGAATACCAAAAGTGAAACTGTAAGTATAATTCTTCCTATAAGCGTTGCCTTAGGCTCAAACTTTTCTTTATATGCATTACCTTTATTCATTATCTTCACCTCCATTTAAGCAGCTATTACGCCTGCGCCCATTCCGATGAACATGGCAATAATCATGCCCCATGCAACGAGCCATTCCTGCTTGAACTTTACCTGTATCCACTGAAGTATGAGCATTGCCGCAAATCCGACAACCATAGCTACCGTACCTGCATTTAATGCTAAGAGGTAAGGAACATCGACATAAGCATAGCATCCGATAACTGCTGCCGTTGCGATAAGACCTGTTGAAGCCATGCCGCCCTTCGAGCTCATTTTCTTAACTAATCCGTCGATCTTATTCGCTGCGATTACAGGAATCATGAGATAACCGATACATGCTGCTGCCATGAGGAATACAGCAATCTGGAAGATTTCAGGTGTGATTGAGTCTGCTGTCGCCGTAAGACCGTAAGCATCCGTCGTAATACCTACAGCCATAAGCTCCTGCGTAATATCGCCGATAACCGAAAGACGCATCCACGCTGTCGGAGCTCCTACCATTACGAGAAGCGATATCATTCCGACACATATTACGAGTGTAGGACCGATCGCAGCGATTGCCGATGTCTTCATTGCGTCACTGATCTGTTTTTTTGTTATTCCCATTTCCTTTGATACTTTGATACTCTTTATAAGATAATATGTAGCGAGTAGCAGTACAAGTGAAATTGCTATAATCGTTACCGCCCATATAATCGGGCTATAAGCTAGCTCTCTTACTTCTGGTTTCATAAAAACTTTCTCCTTACTTAATACTTAAACTAAAAT
>CAYRZK010000141.1:0-3744 GCA_964428785.1 uncultured Oscillospiraceae bacterium
TATACATACAATAAGGAAACCATCCCTTGGGGTAAACGGATCGGGGGATGGCTTGAGGTGTTTAAATGTAAAAATTCCGATGAGAATAAGCGGAACAGCGACCTTTGCGAATGCAAGGATGCTTCTCGGCTCATCATAAACTAAACCGACAAAGAGCGGTATCAGCATAGCGAGACCGAAAAACACATAAAAAACCGCTGTAACCCTTATGACTCCTCTAAAATTCAAATACATATTTATATTTATCTCCTGTTTATGAAGCTGAATTTTTTTGTCCTGAAAAGCTTTTCGAGTTCAGGTATCTTAGAAAGCAGGCAGAGCACAATGATCCTGTCGCCTTCTTTTATTATAGTATTTCCGTTAGGTATTGTAACCCTGTCGCCGCTGTGAATGGCTGCGATAAGGATGCCTTCGGGCAATTTAAGCTCTTTAAGCGGTCTGTTCATGAGAACCATGCGGTTGTCCGCAACTATTTCTATGAGCTCGGCTTGTCCCTGTATGAGCTGTGAGGAAACGATTTTTTTTGTTCCGTGCATGAAACGGAGAAGATGACTGGCTTCTATGTCGAGAGGGTTGAGCGCCATATCTATGCCGATTCCCTCTATAATGCTGTCATAGCTTTCACGGCTGACCTTGGCGATTACATCTTCGATTCCGTGCTGCTTGGCCATGAGTGCCAAAAGAAGATTTTCTTCATCATATCCTGTAGCGGTAACAAAAGCATCCATTTCATCCAAATTTTCTTCTTCAAGAAAAGCTATGTCGGTGCCGTCACCGTTAAGAACCATAACATCGTTGAGGCGAGTAAGCAGATAGTGACAGCGTTCTTTCTTGGTTTCGATGATTTTAACCGATATACCGAATTCGGACAGCTGTTTGGCAAGATAAAGCCCTGTTTTGCCGCCGCCGATAATCATTACCTTTTGCAGGTCGGTATATTTGCTTTTTACATGAACTTTGGAGCTCAAGGCTTCTATCGGTGCTTCTTCACCTATTATATATAAATAGTCGTTTCTGCTTATGACTGTGTCGCCGTGAGGTACGATGACTTTGCCGTTTCGTGAAAGTGCGACTGCAAGCATACCCGGCAGTACTGTTTTGAAATTTGTAATCGGCAGATTAACAAGCTCCGGGATTTTCCATGCTGCAAATTCTATTAAGGATGCACCTCCGCTTGTGAATATGCCGTTGCTGAGCGTGTATTTTTCGACAAGATATTTGTAAATCTCGGCAGTAATTGAAAGATCGGGATTTACGATATAGTCTATGTGAGTCGTTTCCTTGATGAAATCAAGCTGATTCATATGCTCCGGCTCACGCACTCGTGCGATGACCTTATGACATCCGAGCTTTTTCGCAAATGCGGCTATGATAATGTTTTTCTCGTCACTGTTTGTACATGCTATTAAAAAATCATAACCGGATATACCGATGCTTTCGAGAACACGGATTTCTCTGCCGTCGGCATTTACGGTCATAACATCCATCTGCGAGATTATTCTGTTTAGCGCATTATCATTTGTATCTATCACCGTCACGGCATGATCGCCGCCGAGGAGTGCTTCCGAAAGCTTAAACCCGAGCTTACCGGCTCCGACGATTGCAATTTTCATATGATCACCTCTGTTATAAGCGTTGACAAAACGCTCAATTTGCATACATTCTACCACTTAGCTTATATCTTTACAAGCGTTAAAAGTTAATATTGCACAGCTTGCGAAATGTGGTAAAATTTAGATAATTGGAATAATTGAAAACGAATGGAGAGCTATATGACTATCGAAAGAAATAAGCCTGTGAGAATTGTTGCACTTGATCTTGACGGCACTCTTCTTAAATCGGATCAGACCATCGGAGAGCGGACGCAGAACGCTCTTATAAACGCAATGAACAGCGGTGTGAATATTGTAATAGCGACGGGCAGACCGTATACTGCGCTTCCGGATGCTATTAAAAGTATAAAAGGTGTGGAATATGCGATCACCGCAAACGGCAGCAGGATTGCTAAGCTGCATACGGGAGAGTGTATACATTCGGCGCCGATTGCGGAGTCAACGGCACGCAGGCTGCTTGAACATTTCAGGCTGCTCCCATATATGATAGAGGTTCATACGGGCGGACATGCGTATATAGACTGTCACAGCTTGGATGAGCCGGAGCGTCACGGTATAAAGGACGGGAGCTTGGAGTATTTGAGAAAATCAAGAAAAGAAGTGCCGGATATTTATGAATTCGCATTTGAACATGTTTCGGAGATTGAAAATATCAATTTTCACTTCGGCGATCAGGAAGCCAAAAAAGCAATGTGGGCAGAGCTTAATAAAATAGAAGATATATATGTGACAAGCTCTTTTGATAGGCTTCTTGAGATAAGCAGCGCCGATGCGAGCAAAGGCAAGGCGATTTATGCACTTGCGGATATCCTCGACATAGATTATGAGGATACGATGGCATGTGGCGACGGACTTAATGATATTGCAATGCTTGAAGCAGTTGGCGTAGCTGTAGCTATGGGCAATGCGAAGCCGGAGCTCATCGCTGTCTCCGATTTTGTCGCTCCCGACAATGAGCATGATGGTGTAGGCATTGCGATAGAAAAGTTTGCACTGATGCTGTAGAGCAGCATAATAAAGCTTCAAAGATATGACGGTATGATGAATTTGAAAAAAATTATCTTTAATCACAATTATTTTGAAAAAAATTCAAAATAATTGTTGACAAACAACAAAGTTAACGCTATTATCGTAATGTAAGCTAACAAATGTAATTGACAGAGGATATTGAAATGATGATTCTTAAAAAACAGATCAATAAACAGATAAAATCTAAAAAAGATAAAAAACGGATGTAGTACTTCATGACCGAAGCTATATGTATCTGATTATTGATATGATTTAAGAGAAGATATAAGTTTGAAAGCTGCCATGATGTACTTGATAAAAAAGACATCATGGTTTTTTTATGCCGGCAAGCAACCATGATGTTTAATGAAGAGAAAGCATCATGGTTTTTTTATGAAACACAAGAGGTAATACCATGATGCAGGACTTGTATCATGGTTTTTATTATGCAGGAAATATCGCTTATAATATTTCCGAAATAACAAGAAAGTCTACAGCTGGAAGCTTAATCAGCGTAGCCGACTTTCTTATGAGACGACCTCATCATTTACAAATCAGCTAATAAAGTAAAAAAAAGAAAAGATTAAGAAGTTTTAAGAAGAGAAGAAGGAGATTAAAAAATGAGACGAAATTTAGCGATTATTATGATTTTGGTATTAGCATTTTCACTTTGTTTAACAGGCTGCGGCGGCGGAGACAACGATGCTGAAGCAGACAATGTTCTTACAGTTGCAATGGAATGTGCATATGCACCGTATAACTGGACACAGAGCGATGATTCAAACGGAGCTGTGCCGATTAAGGACAGCCAGGACTATGCAAACGGCTATGATGTTATGATGGCAAAGCATATCGCAGAAAGCCTCGATATGGAGCTTGAAATTGTAAAGCTTGACTGGGATTCGCTCATACCGGCAGTTCAGGCAGGAACGGTTGACTGTGTAATCGCAGGACAGAGCATCACAGCCGAAAGACTTGAAGGAGTTGATTTTACGGTTCCTTACTACTATGCTCAGATAGTTACACTTACAACTTCTGATGGTCAGTATGCCTATGCAACAAGCGTTGCAGACCTTGCAGGCGCAACTTGCACATCACAGATCAATACTGTATGGTATGATGT
>CAYRZK010000142.1:0-3738 GCA_964428785.1 uncultured Oscillospiraceae bacterium
CCGAACAGGATTCCTATGAAGAATGGTGTGTTCGGATTATACTCTAATGGTGGAGATGAGGAGAATCGAACTCCTGTCCGAAAGCATTTCCGCAAGACTTTCTCCGAGCGCATCCGATATTTTAAATTTCACAATTACAGCCGCCTGTCGGCAGGCTGCTGCAACCGCAATCTCGTTGTTCCCCTATGCTTCCGAGAACAGGCATAGAGTTTTCCTGTATAATTGACGCCGAGCTCGGGAGCTACAGGTAAATCCCGTTCGACGACGCTACCGCTCTTGGCGGCGCTGAACTATGCAGCGTATGCGTAATTGTTATTATTTTTTGCGTTTATATTTAAGATGCCGTTTTTAACGCAGCTCGGCAACTGCGGCTCGCTTATCTTGGTTCTACACCCCCGTCGAAACCTTTACACCCCCATAAACAAACTTTAAATATTTTATATTTATATATTTCATCACATCTCCGGATGCCGAGCATTAACGACCCAGCAACAGCTCGACATCGAAAACATGATTTCATTCATATTGTTATTATATTACACCGACCTTATATACAGGTTACACACTTATTACAATTGCATTTCTTTATAAATATTTTTGATAATCGGCTACATTTTCTTTGAGCAGTCTCGGAATATCGAGTCCGTATGGACAGCGTGCTTTACATGCGCCGCATTCAATGCATGTAACCGCCCGGCGCATCTTGTCTTTCCATTCATCCGTAGTATACTGCGGTACAGGCGCGCGGCGCAGCATAAGCGTCATTCTTGCACAGTTGCTTATCTCGATCCCCTGCGGACATGCCGACTGACAATAGCCGCAGCTCCTGCAAAAACCGCCAACAAGCTCTTTCTTATCAGCCTCAATAATTTTCGCAATTTCAGGTGTAATGCCCTGCTCAAAGGTCTCGGTATTGCACGCAAGGAATTCCTCAAGCTCTTCCGGCTTTTGAATTCCCCAAATAGGCAGCGCATTGTCAAACTCCGCAAGCCCCGCAAATGCAGCTTTACCGCTCCGTATAAGCCCGCCTGCAAGACCTTTCATGCAAATAAATCCGATATTCTTTTCCTTGCATAATGCTACAAGCTGCTTTTCCTCTTCACTCGCAAGGTACGAAAACGGGAACTGTATTGTTTCGTAAAATCCCGACTCTACCGCTTCCAGTGCAAGCTTAAGCCTGTGGTTTGTAAATCCGATATGCCGCACCTTACCTGCTGCCTTGGCTTCAAGCATAGCTTCGTAAAGTCTGCTTTCATGTCCGGGCACCGGTACGAACGGCAGATTATGGAACTGATGAACATCTATGTAATCCGTTTTAAGATTTTCAAGCGAAGTCTCAAGCTCCTTTTTGAATGTATCCGCATCCTTTGCCATCGACTTTGATGCGATAAAAATATCCGAACGCACATCGGAAAGCGCATATCCTATCTTAGCTTCGCTGTCCGTATAAAACCTCGCAGTGTCAAAATATCTTATTCCGCCTTCATAAGCTCTTCTGAGAATTGCCGCAGCTTCATCAAAAGATATTCTCTGGATGGGGAGCGCCCCAAATCCATTTTTGTTTACCGTAATTCCTGTGCTTCCGAGAGTCACATATTTCATACCATGTACCTCCAAAATATACCGAATGTCTCTACCTATTTACGCATTGCCTGCTGCATTCTTCTTTCGGCATCACGCTTGGCAATATCGTCACGCTTATCGTAATTTTTCTTACCCCTCGCAATACCTATTTCTATTTTTGCAAGCCCCTTTTCATTTATATACATTTGAAGCGGCACAAGCGTAAGCCCTTTTTGTGTCGTATAGCCTATCAGCTTTCGTATCTCCTGCTTGTGCAGCAAAAGCTTCCTCGGTCTCAGCGGCTCTACATTGAAACGGTTGCCCTGTTCATACGGGCTTATATTCATTCCTAGCAGCATCACCTCGCCGCTGTCGATTTTGGCATAGCTTTCTTTTATGCTCACCTTACCCATTCGCACCGACTTTATTTCCGTTCCTGTGAGAACAATGCCTGCCTCATAAGTATCTTCAATGAAATAATCATGCCTTGCTTTTTTATTGTTTGCTACAATTTTTCTTTCTTTCAATAATATCACCTGCTCTTAACAAGCCCATCCCAGCCCTATCGTTTCTTGCTATTTTAGAAGCTTAATCTGATTAAACGGGAACAGCCTTATAACTGCCTTGCCCAAAATATCATCTATTGCAACATATCCCACATCACGGTATCTCGAATCCATGCTCACGCCTCTGTTATCACCCATTGCGAATACACAGCCTTCCGGCACTTCAAAATATGTACCTGCGTCATGAGGATCGGTATAAGGCTCCTTAATATAATCCTCAGTAAGCAACTCTCCGTTCACATATACCTGCCCATTCATAAATTCAACGGTATCGCCGGGCAGTCCGATAATTCGCTTTATAAGCATCTTTTCATGACCGTCATTTGTTTCAAGCTCCGTATGAAAAACGATGATATCACCTCGCTTGGGCTCACCGAACAGCTTATATGACTGCTTGCTTATAAAAAGATAATCGTTGTTGTACAGAGTAGGCTCCATCGACCTTTCTTTCACTATAGTAGGCTTGATAAATGTAAGCACCACGGCAGCTATCACTACCGCCGCAATAATATCTCTTATCCACTCTTTCATTGGTATTCTCCTTATTCCTTGTCAAAAATATCATCTTTTATACATCTAAAATTTTCGGGAAGCTCACAGTAAATTTCCTGCCCATCAAGATATTCCAAGCATCCTCTGCCTCGCTCGAATTGCAGCCTATATGCATGGAGGAGCTGTGTTGTCAAACGGTACTTTCTCTCGATTATAAGATTTGTCTTGGCATCGCCGTATTTCGTATCGCCGATTACGGGATATCCTGCCGACGCAAGATGCGCTCTTATTTGATGCGTGCGTCCTGTCACAAGCTCCACCTCGACAAGCGTATACCCATTTGCTGTTTTTATCGGGCGTGCCACCGTTTCCATCACCTTACCGTCACCACTGTCGCCGTCCGTGACCTTGACAGTATTGGTTTCATGGCTTTTTTCCATTCTTCCTTTGAGAAACAACGGCTCTTTCATACTGCCACGCACTACAGTCAGATAATATTTATTGACATAGCCGTGTTCTCTGATCATAAAATTAAGCTCTCGCAGTGCTTCGCTTGTTTTGCCGAAAAGCACGATTCCCGTCGTATTTCTGTCCAGCCTGTTCGCCGGCGCAGGCGTAAATGTTTTTTCATTTCTCGGATTATAAGCACCCTGTTCTATGAGATAATCCACCACCTGATTTGCCAAGTGATTTTTCTTTTCGTTTCTGTCACCGTGTGTCAGAAGTCCGCCCGGTTTATATGCCGCAAGTATGTTGTCATCCTCGTAAAGCACCTTAAATGTGCGCTTACTCTTGGCAAAGCTTTTTTTGATGCGATAGCCGTCAGCCTCTGCCTCACTCATGTACAGCGTTATCTCGTCGCCCTCTTCAAGCATATAATCTTCACCTGCACGCCTCCCATTCACCTTGACATCCTTGCGTATAAGCTTGTAAATCATCGAAAGCGGCGCACTCTTCAAATATTTTCTCAGAAATCTGTCCAATCTCTGATTTTCATCATTTTTTTCAACAATAATCTTAACCATATCAGTTAATTATACAATAAATCTTCTGCAAGTAAAAGGAAAACAGACGCAAAATCCCTCATGTAAAAAAAACTTAATAATCTTCACATAAT
>CAYRZK010000143.1:0-1705 GCA_964428785.1 uncultured Oscillospiraceae bacterium
AGTAAGTGCGCCGGACATAAGTGAGCCGTGTACGGCACCGGCAGCACCTGCTTCCGATTCCATTTCAACAACTTTGACTTCCTGTCCGAAAATATTCTTTCTTCCGTTGGCTGCCCATTCATCAGTAACTTCTGCCATTGGGGAAGAAGGTGTAATAGGGAAAATACCGGCAACTTCCGTAAAAGCATAAGATGTCCATGCAACTGCCGTATTTCCATCCATAGTTTTCATTATTTTTTTAGACATATTCTTTCCTCCAAACAAATTAGCAATGGAATTTTAATTATAATTCTAACATAAAGCATACATCTTGTAAACTATGTTTTTTGTAGCATTTACATAATTTGTTGGTGTTTTTTATAAAACACACACAAATTATCCGTTCTAAATAATGAATTTTTGTTGTCTCAACCTATTTTCAAATAATTCTCTTTTATATTCAATAACTTTATCGATTATATTATGTCCGGCAGTACACTTATGCGCTTTTTCGTTTCATTTTGTTAAATCCTCTCTAAATCGCAGGCAGCAAATTTCACATTTAGAGCCGTTTTCACCGGTTTTTTATACTGCAATCAATTCCATTTCAAAGCACAAAAAGAGACGGAAGACAATCTTCCGCCTCAAAATGAACACTTATTTTTATTAAAGTGAGAGACACTTCTTAGGACACTTTTCTGCGCAAAGTCCACACTGTACGCATGCGTTCTTATCTACAGTCCAGCTTTTTTCGTCTCTATTTACAGTAATTGCGCCTGCAGGGCAATTTCTTGCGCAAAGTCCGCAGAATACGCAAGCACTTGTATCGCACTTAAGTCCGTCCTCAGCAGCACCATTTGCAGCAGGTGCTGCTGTCGGAGCTTCAGTCTTCGGTGGTTCAGGAATAGCAATCGTATCGATAACCTTTTCCGTACCCGGTGTTGTATATTCAGGCTTCATTGCGAGACACTTCTTAGGGCAGTTGTCAACACATGCCTGGCACTGGATGCACTGCATTCTCTGGATTTCCCAAGTTCTGCCTGCTCTGTTTACTGTAATTGCATTTGCAGGACATTTTCTCTGACACATACCGCAAAGGATGCAGTTGTTAATGTCAATCTCAACATGCCCTCTTGTTCTTTCCTGCCATTCTCTAGGTACTACAGGGTACATACGAGTAGCAGGCTTACTGAATAAATTCTTAAAAAGAATTTTTCCCATCTTAAATGTTGCCATTTACTCTACCTACCTTTCTGTACAGCTGATGCAAGGGTCGATTGTAAGCGCCAGTACAGGCACATCTGCCAAATCACTTCCCTGGAGCATCTTAACGAGTGCCGGAATATTCTGGTTCGTCGGTGTTCTTACACGCATTCTTTCGAGGAACTTAGTACCTGCGCCCTTAGCGTAGTAATAAGCTTCACCTCTCGGCTGTTCAAGTCTTAAGATGAATTCGCCGTCAACATTGCCTGTCACCTTAACATCAATAGGTCCTTCCGGAATAAGCTCTACAGCCTTTTCTATGAGTTCGATAGCCTGGAACAGTTCACCGATTCTTACCAATGTTCTTGCATAGCAATCGCCGGCTTCCTCGATAATAGGTTCAAAGCCAAGCTTATCATATACTCCAACGCCTGTAAGTCTCATATCCTGGTAGATGCCGGATCCTCTCGCAACAGGACCTACTGCTCCGAGCTCAATAGCTTCTTCCTTAGTAAGGATACCT
>CAYRZK010000143.1:1715-3722 GCA_964428785.1 uncultured Oscillospiraceae bacterium
TACGCCCTGAGTTCTGTTCTTTACAGAAACATCTTCGATAAATACTTCTGCAAGTGCCTTGATATCAGGAACTAATCCGTTTAATGTATCAACGATTTCTTTTAAAGTATCTGCATCGATATCTTTTCTTACACCGCCGACCTTACATACAGAGAAAATAACTCTGCCGCCGGTAGTCTTTTCAAATAAGTCGAGTACAGTTTCTCTTACCTTCCAGCACTGATAGAAGAGCGATTCAAATCCGAATGCATCTGCTAAAAGTCCGAGCCATAAGAGATGTGAGTGAACTCTTGAGAGTTCGTGCCAGATTGTTCTTAAAAATTCTGCTCTTTCCGGCACCTCAATACCCATAGCACCTTCAATTGATGCGGAAGCTCCCCATCCATGACCGAATGAACAGATACCGCAGATTCTTTCAATTACATACACCATTTCAGTGTATTCTTTCTTTTCAACAAGCTTTTCAAGTCCTCTATGTACATAACCGATTGAAGGGATTACATCCACAACTACTTCGTCTTCAAGTACAAGGTCAAGATGTATAGGTTCCGGCAATACCGGATGCTGAGGTCCGAAAGGAATAATAGTTCTTTTGCTCATGTTATGCTACCTTTCCTTTCTTAGTTCTGCGGATTCCAAGGTGTTGGCTCTGCAACCTTGAAGAAGCGTCCATTGTAGTCAAGTGTAAGGTTTTCAAACTTGATGCCGAAAAGATCGTGCATTTCATTTTCATAAATGAATGCTGACCAATATTCGCCTGTTACACTCTGAACCTTCATATCTTCCGGAACTATAACCTTTAAGTTGTATAATACATGATCGAGGTCAAATGAATAGAGGATGAAAATAGTTCCGTCAACCTGCTTCGTAGCACAAGCCTGACCGAGTCTGTATCCGCCTGCCTTCATCTGCTTTACTCTCGGAAGAAGCTCTTCTGGAGCAACGACTTCGATATTCTGAATCTTAAATTTCTTATCGCTCATTTATGCTTCCTCCTTTGCTTCGATTTCTGAAACGATAGGCTTAGCTTCCATAGCTGCTTTCTTTTCAGCTAAAATGCCGAGAGCCTTTACTATACCATCGATGATAGCTTCAGGTCTTGCTGCACATCCGGGAACATATACATCAACAGGAATAACCTGATCAACTCCGCCCTGTACATTATAGCATTCCTTAAAGATACCACCGTTATTTGCGCAAATACCGATAGCTACTACTACCTTTGGATTTGGCATCTGATCGTAAATCTGCTTTACAACAGTCTTGTTCTGTTCGTTAACCGAACCGGTTACAAGGAAAATATCCGCATGCTTCGGATTACCGGTGTTGATAATACCGAATCTTTCAGCATCGTATACCGGTGTAAGACATGCAAGCACTTCGATATCGCAGCCGTTGCAGCTTGAAGCATCATAGTGGATTACCCAAGGTGATTTTGTTACATGTGACATCTTAACACCTCCTATAAGTAATAAAGAACGACGATATTAACCATACCAACAAGAGCCATGAGCCATGCTGAGTTAATAGCAACATTCCACTTCATTCTAGCAAAGTTGTTGTCAACAAATGTCTCAAAGAAATATGTAACGAGACAAGCAACAACACCGATTATATATCCCAAGATTGTTCCGTTTGCAAAGAAAAGGAAAACAAATCCGAGAAGGAATACATTTTCATACCAGTGAGCAACTTCCACAAGTGCAAGTGTCTTGCCTGAGAATTCAGTCTTAAGACCTGCAACGAGTTCCTGATGCGCATGGTGTGACATTGAGAGGTCAAAAGGTGACTTTCTGAACTTGATTGTTAAGATATAGAGGAATCCTACAAAAATACCAATCATATAAGGGAATGCCATCTTTGTTTCTCCACCAATAACTGTACCCTGTACAATTGATGAAACATTAAAGCTGCCATTGAAAATATAGAAACCAATAGCAGTAATAAGAACCATAGGTTCATAAGCCATCATCTGAAGAAGCTCTCTCTCAGCTCCAAGCTGTGGAT
>CAYRZK010000144.1:0-3718 GCA_964428785.1 uncultured Oscillospiraceae bacterium
GGAGAAAGACCTATAGATATACATCTTGCCGTTCTCGGCAGGCTGGGTGCGACGATAGAGTACTGTGATGATATGATAGTATGCACGGCAAAAAAGCTGTACGGAACGGAGCTTGATATGCCGTTTCCGAGTGTAGGAGCAACAGAAAACGCTATGACGGCAGCGGTATGCGCCGACGGGCAGACGATTATAAGAGGGGCGGCAAGAGAGCCGGAGATAGAGGATTTACAGAAATATTTGAATGAGTGCGGAGGAAAAATAACGGGAGCCGGTACCGATGTTATAAAAATCGAGGGTGTACCGTTTCTTCACGGCGCAAGGCACAAAATTATTGCGGACAGAATAGAAAGCGGCACATTCCTGGCTTTGGCGGCTATGACGAGAGGAAACATCATGGTAGAGAATGCTGAGCCGGTACATATGGAGGCACTGATAAAAATATTGGAATGTGCAGGCTGCCGCATAGACAAAAGCGGCGATGGGATAGAGCTGAGAGCGCCGGAAAGACTTAGGGCGGCAGGAATGATTGCAACAGAGCCTTATCCGGGATTTCCAACAGATATGCAGTCGCAGCTGCTTGCGGCAATGGCGCTTGCGGACGGCAAAACAATGATTGTGGAAAATATTTTTGAAAATAGATTTTTGATAGCACAGGAATTGAATAAAATGGGCGCTGAGATTGAAATTGTACAGAAGAATGCTATAATTAACGGTGTTCGCAATTTTTCGGGTGCGGAGGTCACAGCAAGAGATTTACGAGGCGGTGCGGCGCTGTGTATAAGCGCAGCGGCGGCTAACGGGAAAAGCATTGTGCGAGGCGCTGAACATATAGACCGTGGGTATTGTGATTTTGACGAAAAAATGCGTAGCCTCGGCATTGATATACGAAGGATAAAACAGGAAAATGGCGAAAGAACAGGAAGTTAGAAAAAAGAAAAAAAGAAGAAAGAAACATTATTTTCTGCGGCTTATAGTGCTTATTTCGGCATGTGTCGGGATCTATTTGTTTTTAAACCTGCCATTTTTTGATCTGACGGCTACGGAGGTAAGAAATAACGATTACTATACCAAGGAGCAGGTTATTTCTTTGACCGGGGCTGAAAACGGCGATAATATTTTCTTTGACATAAAAACACAAAAGATAAAGCACAAGCTTTTGCAGGATCCGTATATAAAAAATGCAAAGGTTTCGAGAAAAATTCCGAAAACTCTTGTCGTCGAAATTGAAGAACGAGAAGAAAAGGCGGCGGTTAAATACGGAAGCTCGTATATCATTCTTGATCCGGACGGACTTGTGCTCAGGCAGTCAGATGTTGAGCCTAAGGTGACGATATTGGAGGGGCTTACTTTAAAGACGATAGAGCCCGGAAAAGCGCTTGATGTGGAAGAAAATTATGAGTTTTCGGATACGCTCGGACTGATAAACAGTATGTCCGCAAGCGAGGTATATTTTAAGAAAATAGACATTTCCGGAGTAAGGGTAAAAGCGTATATATACGATAAGCTTGTATGCATAGGAACTCCGGATTCGATCGTTGAAAATCTCGAAAACGGCGGACTTCAGCAGGTGCTGTATGAGCTTTACAGTCAGGGCGTGGAGAGAGGCACAATAACGGTGGGAGCCGACGGCTCATGTGCGTTCAGTGCAGCAGCGCCGGGTGATGATACGGTGGAGGAATAAAGAATGAACAAGTATGCGAGAATACTGGGAACAGGGCTGCTTGCAGCCATGATAGGGCTGATCCTTGCCGTTCAGATAGGAAGCACGGCGGGCGAAGACCAGGGCGGACTGGTGCCGTACAGCAAGGTCAAGGGCTATGAGGTGGCACTCAAGGAAGCACGCCTTGAAAAGGATGAAGCACTCGAAGAGCTGGCGCAGACACAGGAAAGGCTTGCAAGCATAGAAAACGAAATGGCAGCTGATAATGAAGTGATTCAGGGAATGCTTGAGGAAACCGAAAAATATAAGATGCTTACGGGTGTTGTGGATGTACATGGTCCGGGAGTGATAATAACGATAAAGGATCCTGTAATAAGCGACGAATATATGGATGATATGAGCGTTATTACATATCATTACGAAGAGCTGCTCAATCTTGTGAACAAGCTTAAGGAAGCCGGAGCAGAAGCAATTTCGATAAACGAGCATAGGGTGATACAGACGACGGAGATTTCACTCGCCGGAAAAAACATAAATATCAACGGGCGTGCAACGGCACCGCCGTATTATGTAAAAGCCATAGGTGATCCTACAACGATGACCAATGCGCTTACGATAAGGAGCGGCATTATCGAGACCTTGAAGAAAAATTACAATCTTGCGGTCGAGATTGAGACTGTGGAGGATCTTGCCGTGCCGAGGTATGACGGTGTCATTACTTTCCGATATGCAGAGCCTATCGAATATGATGAATAACAGAAAATGGTGAAATGATATGAAGAGCAAGGGCTTTCTTGTATTTCTTGTAAGCCTTATTGTAGGCATAGTGACAGTGACCCAGTTTCATGTCAGCAGCGGACAGCATATATACACATCGAGCAAGGCTATAGACGATTACAAGACGACGATAGAGGCAGAGAAAAAGACGACAGAAAATGTATATAAGCAGATAGCTGCTGCGGAAAAACTTCTGGAAGAATATAAAGCGGATATCGAGGATCCGGAAACAACGATAGTCGTAGACAACATCCAAAATGAGTATACCAAGTATATGATGCTTGCAGGCGCTGTTGATGTAAAAGGGCCCGGAGTGATTATCACGCTTGATGATGGTAAGCGAGAGCTTTACGGCGGTGAGGATATAAACAATCTGCTTGTACACGATCTCGATATACTGATGATTATAAATGAGCTCAAAGAATGCGGAGCCGAGGCAATATCCGTGAACGGACAGCGCATCATAGATTCTACTTCAATAAACTGTTCGGGATGGACGATAAGAATAAACGGCAGAACATATGCAAGACCGTTTGTTGTAAAAGCTATCGGTGATGGTAAAAAAATGGTTTCAAATCTTCTTGCACCGCACGGATACGGAACATCGCTGCGTGAGTGGGGAGTAGTGTTTACTGTTGAAACGGCAGATGAGATATTTATTGAAGGGTATGGCGAGGAAAGAGATTTTTTCTATGCTGATATGTCAGAAGGAGTAAAAACGGAATAATGATATTAGCGATTTTTTTAGGGCTTGCGATAGGAATAGGTGCGGGCTTTGCGTTTAACATAACATATCCTACGGAGTATTCGTTCTATATTACGATGGCGCTGCTGGCGGGAATGGATTCGATCGTCGGAGCAGCGAGAGCACATTTGCAGGAAAAATATAACGGGCTTATTTTTATAACTGGGTTTTTCTGTAATGCGATACTTGCAGCACTCTTGACCTTTGTGGGAGACAAGCTTGGTATTCCGCTTTATTATGCGGCGGTTTTCGTATTCGGAGGGCGTTTGTTCGATAATATGGCATTTATACGCAGGCTTTTGCTCGATAAGTATTTGTCGGAAAAAGACAAAATATAGTGTATTTTCTTGAAAATTATATAGCACCGCTACTACGAGTGTGATATAATATATTGGATATCTGATTTACATACAGGAGGGAGATTTCATGCTGCAATTTGAAGTAAATGACACAAGTTCGGCTAAGATTAAAGTAATCGGTGTAGGCGGCGGCGGATGCAATGCCGTTAACCGTATGATAGATGATGGGCTTAAAGG
>CAYRZK010000145.1:0-3696 GCA_964428785.1 uncultured Oscillospiraceae bacterium
CAATATGATACCGATAAAAGTAAAGGATTATATAATTGAAAAAGGACTCTATAATCAAATATATTGAACAAAATCTTTCCGAAAAAAGACAAATACACACATTTGCCGTTCGAGATATGGCAATAAAGCTTGCCGAAAAATACGGAGCAGATCCGGAAAAAGCGGAGCTTGCGGCATTATGCCATGATATGTACAGAGGCATGAAAGGAAAAGTCCTCAATATGTATGTCAGAGAGCTCGGACTTCCTGATAAGTATCTTGATAATCCAAATCTGGCACATGGAAAAATTGCAGCAATTATGATAAAAAAGGAATACGGAATAAACGATGAGGATATAATCAATGCAGTATCCTATCATACGACAGGCAGAGAAAATATGTCATTGCTTGAAAAAGTCATATATCTTGCCGATACGATAGAGCCGAATCGTGACTATCCGGGTGTTGATGAGCTTAGAGCTGTAGCATTTGAAGATATTGACAGAGCGTTGCTGCAAGCGCTCGAAAATACGATAAGCTATATTGAAGCAAGAGGATTTTTCCTCGATGAAGAGACAGTTAAGGCAAGAAATTTCTTGCTTGGAAAGGAAATATAATTATGATAAACCCAAAGGAAATTGCACTTCTTGCGGCAAATGTGCTGGACAACAAGAAGGCATCGGATATCGTGATTATCGATATCAGTGAAAAAGCTTCCTTTGCGGACTATTTCGTTATTGCATCCGGCGGCTCCGAAAGACAGATCGGAGCACTTGCCGATGAAATTGATGACAGGTTTGCAAAAGAAGAAATCCCGTTAAAAAATATTGAAGGAAAACAAACATCAGGTTGGATACTAATGGACTTTGGTGATGTGATAATCAATGTACTTACAAGCGAAATGCGTGAACGCTATAATATAGAGAGGGTATGGGGAGATTGCAACATTATTCATTATGAGGAAGGTGCACAGATATGAAAGAAAGATATGATTTTAATGAAATAGAACTCAAATGGCAAAAATACTGGGAAGAGAACAAGACATTTAAAGTTGATGAGGATGAAAACAAGAAAAAGTATTATGTGCTTGAAATGTTCCCATATCCGTCAGGAAAGCTTCATATGGGTCATGTAAGAAATTACTCAATAGGCGATGTTGTTGCAAGATTCAAGCATATGAGCGGATTTAATGTGCTTCATCCTATGGGCTATGACAGCTTCGGACTTCCGGCAGAAAACGCTGCCATTAAGCACGGTGTAGCGCCTGCGGAATGGACATTCTCTAATATTGCGGAAATGACTGCACAGCTTAAGCGCATGGGACTTTCGTATGATTGGGACAGGGAAGTGGAAACATGCACGCCTGAATATTATAAGTGGATGCAGTGGATATTTATCCAGTTTTATAAGAAAGGTCTCGCATATAAGAAAGAAAATCCGGTAAACTGGTGTCCGAGCTGTGCGACTGTACTTGCAAACGAGCAGGTAGTAAACGGCTGCTGTGAACGCTGCGGAAGCGTAGTGGGCAAGAAGAGTCTTTCCCAGTGGTATTTTAAGATTACTGACTATGCTGACAGACTTCTTGACAACCTTGAAATACTTGACGGATGGCCGCAGAAGGTAAAGACAATGCAGAAGAACTGGATAGGCAGATCTACAGGTGCCGAGGTTGATTTCGAGATTAAGAATTTCGACGATAAGCTCAAAATATTCACAACAAGACCTGACACACTTTACGGAGTAACATATATGGTTATGTCACCGGAGCATCCTTATATCGATAAGCTTGTTTCAGGCACCGAATATGAAGCGGCAGTAAGAGAATATCAGGATAAGGTTCAAAAGATGACCGATATCGAAAGAACATCTACTTCAAACGAAAAGACAGGTGTTTTTATCGGAAGATATTGTATCAATCCTGTAAACGATAAAGAAGTGCCGATTTATATCTCGGATTATGTACTTATGGATTATGGTACCGGAGCTATCATGGCTGTACCTGCTCACGATGAAAGAGACTTTGATTTTGCAAAGAAATTTGATCTTGAGATTATACCGGTAGTTCAGCCTGAGGATCCATCGATAGACATTAACAATCTTCAGGCTGCTTTTGTGGCAGAAGGCAAGATGATAAACTCGACTATGTTTGACGGTATGAACAATATCGAAGCTATTGAGAAAATCATCAGCTATCTTGAAGAAAAGGGTATAGGTAAGAAAGCTATCAATTACAAGCTCAGAGACTGGCTTATTTCAAGGCAGAGATACTGGGGAACACCTATTCCTATGATTTATTGCGAGCATTGCGGATGGGTACCTGAAAAAGAAGAAAATCTTCCGGTACTTCTTCCTACTGATGTTGAATTTACAGGCAAGGGCGAGTCGCCGCTTGCAACAAGCAAGACTTTTGTTGACACTGTATGCCCTGTATGCGGCAAGCCTGCAAAGAGAGAGCTTGATACAATGGATACATTCCTTGATTCGTCATGGTATTTTCTCCGTTATACAGATGCAAGAAACAGCGAAAAGGCATTTGATTATGACAAAGCTAAGTATTGGATGAATGTTGACCAGTATATCGGCGGTGTAGAACATGCTATTCTGCACCTTATGTATGCACGTTTCTTCCAGATGGCACTTTATGATCTCGGTCTTGTAACGACTGAAGAACCGTTTGCCAACCTTCTTACTCAGGGCATGGTAATCAAAGACGGCAAGAAAATGAGTAAATCTATCGGTAATGTAGTATCACCGGAAGAAATTATCAGCAAATACGGCGCTGATACAGCAAGACTCTTCATACTCTTTGCGGCACCGCCTGACAGAGAACTCGACTGGTCGGATGCCGGTGTAGAAGGCTCATACAGATTCCTTGGAAGAGTATACAGACTTGTATATGAGCTTGCAGAAAAATGCAAAGATGCGCCTGCATCATATAAATTAAACGGAAGTGCCGATAAAGCTCTCGCTTATGCACTCAATGCATCGATCAAGAAGGTAACGGAAGATGCCGGCGGTCGTTTCATGTTCAATACCGCAATTTCTTCGATCATGGAGCTTGTAAACGAAATGTACAGGTACAAGGAAAATGATGAACTTAATCTCGGACTTCTTGCTGATGCAATGAAAAAGCTTATCATTATTCTTTCACCGTTTGCACCTCATATCTGTGAAGAAATGTGGGAGCATATAGGTTATGATTATTCAATTCACAACGAAGCATGGCCGACATATGATGAATCTGCACTCGTAAAAGACGAAGTTGAAATTGTTGTACAGCTTAACGGCAAGATTAAGGAAAAACTTAATGTGTCAACAGACTTAGACAAGGCTGCTTTTGAAGAAGTAGTATTAGCAGACGATAGAGTAAAAGCGCACCTCGAGGGCAAGAATATCATCAAAGTAATCAGTGTTCCGGGTAAGCTCGTAAATATCGTCGTTAAGTAGAAAGGAATTTATGAGAACAGAAAACAGCAATCAGAAAAAGGGAACTGCGTCAAAGAATTCGGGCAGCAAAGCCGTACAGCAGAGCAGGACTGCCGTGGGAAAGAAGAACGCAGTGAACAAGACTGAGAAAAGTGCAAAAGCTGCTGCGCCGTCAAAGCCAAAGAGCAAGGCTGCGGCGCAGAAAACCGGCGCAGCGGCAAAAAACAAACAGAGTACCAGAAACGAGGCGCAGCAGAAGACAACGATACAAACAAAGACATAATCAAAAGC
>CAYRZK010000146.1:0-3671 GCA_964428785.1 uncultured Oscillospiraceae bacterium
ATCATAAAGCTTGCGGCTGTTTGAGCTTTCTTTTCCGCCTATTACAATCATTGCATCTACTGTTTTGGCAGTCTCCATACAACTTTTTTGTCTTTCAATTGTTGCGGAACATATCGTATTCTTAATCTCAATATTCCTGCCTGCTTTTTCAAAAACAGATACAATTTCGTCAAAAAGTTCTTTTCTTATAGTTGTCTGTGCTACTATATATAAATTGTCCGAAGTTACTTTTTCGGCTTCTTCCACGCTCCCGACCACTTCCGCATGGCTGCACCAACCCTTAATGCCCTTAACCTCTGCATGATTTTTATCTCCTACGATTATGACATTTTTGCCTTTCTCTTCCACCGCATGTACAAGACTGTGAATTTTCTTTACATTCGGACATGTAGCATCAATAATATTTATGCCCCTTTTTTTCGCTTTTTCATAAAAGCTCTCGGCTTCTCCGTGCGATCTGATAATCACTATATCGCCATCCTCAGCGTCATCCAGTGTATCTATAATACTTAATCCTTTTTGCGCCAGCTCTCCTGTAACCGTATCGTTATGTATAAGCGGGCCGCACGAATATATATGCCTGCCACTTGAAGCATCATGTCTATCCGCTTCTGCTTCTGCCATTTCTATCGCTCTTTTTACACCGTAACAAAATCCGGAATATTCAGCTCTTATAACTTTTCTTCTCATTTAAGATTTTTCAGTCCTTCCAAAAATTTTTTAAATGCCGCTTCACTGCCATTTTCCGACGGCTCGTAATATTTGACGCCTTCTTTATAGAGGTTGTCCGGTAAATATTGCTGCTTTACATATCCTCCGTATGCATGAGGATACTTATAATCAAACCCTATGCCTCTTTTCTTCGCCCCGCTGTAATGACTGTCCTTGAGATGAAGCGGAACATCATCAATTTTTTTCGTGTGAAGATCATTCATTGCACGCTCCAATGCTTCATTTGCTCTGTTTGACTTCGGACATGATGCAAGAAGCACAGTTGCCTGCGCCAAATTAATTCGTGCTTCCGGATATCCTACCATAAGCGCCGCCTGTACGCATGAGGTCACAATGGAAATGGCGCTCGGATATGCCATACCTATATCTTCTGAAGCCATCACCATAAGCCTTCTTCCTATCATCTGAATATCTGCGCCTCCGTCAATAAGCCTTGCAAGATAATGCACTGCCGCATCCGGATCGGAGCCTCTTACTGATTTTTGAAGTGCAGACAGCAAATTGTACTTGTCCTCTTTTTTGTCATAAAAAGTTGTCTGACGCTGAAATGCCTCCCCGACAATATTCATGTCGATAACACTTCCCTCACTCAAATTATCGGCTATAAAGCCTAAAGTATCGAGCGCTACCCTTGCATCACCGGATGCCATATCCGCAAGTGCTTCAAGTGCATGATCTTCGTATTTAATATTCAGCCTGCCGAGACCTCTGTCTTGATCTTCAAGCGTCCTTTTGAGGATCATTAATACATCTGATGTCTCAAGCCTTTTAAACTCATATATATTTCTTACACGAGAAATGATGGCATTATTCACAGCAAAATATGGATTTTCTGTTGTGCTTCCGATAAATTTTATAGTACCCTCCTCTAATGCCGCAAGCAATGAATCCTGCTGTAATTTGTTCCATCTGTGAAATTCATCCACATATACATATGTAGTCTGTTTTTGAATTCCAAAAAATTTAAATTTGGCATTATCTATTATCTCTTTTAATTCCTTTGTACCTGTAGTACTTGCATTAATTTCATAAAATCCGGCATCCATTTCTTTTGCTATAATTCGTGCCAGTGTGGTTTTTCCGGTTCCGGACGGACCGAAAAAAATCGCAGAATCAAATGTTTTATTCTTAATTGAATTGTACAGAAGCGAACCGGGATACATAAAATGGCGCTGTCCCGCAAACATTTCAAGATTATCCGGTCGCATTTTGGTCGATAATGGTATCATCTGATTTACCTCGGCATTATACACATGTTATAAAAACATCCCGATATTCTGGAGCTCCATATTCAATGACTGCTTTTTGTGCATCCGCCGCTTCCTCTCTTGTTGAAAAAATCTGTCCTACTACTTTATATTTGTCATCCTGCTTTACCATGCGTGCGGTAAGCCCGGACGCTTCAAGCTCTTCAATAAGCTTCATTGCAGCACTTTCGCTCGAAAAACATCCATACTGGATACAGTATCCTGAAGTTAGTATAGCTTTTTCATTTTCTGTAATGCGAGCTTGCGCTGTTACCGGATTAACATCTATATTCGGCTCGGCGCTTATTATCGATGTCTCAGCATCATTAGTGCTATAGATATCCTCAGCATCATCTCCGCTGTTTTTATCGTAATCATCGGATTCACTGCTTTTTTGGGCATGATCTTCTTTAAAAAACCATTCCTTTGCATTAAAATCCATATTAAAGCTCGCTTCTTCGCCAAGTATCAAAGGATAAATGACACATCTTGTTGTAATAAAACCGCAAAGCACTGCTGCTCCTATTATAACAATAATTACAGCCAAATTCATCCCCGATATTTTGATATTTTTATTTTGCCCGTAATATTTCCTGCGCCTGCCGTTTGCGCTAGAAGCTGCTGCATATCTGTTGCCGGCATAATACCATTTTTTCTTTCTTAAAATTCTCATCCAACACCTCATATGTACTTATATTTCTTATATCATATTCGCCCGGCATTATATTTATTACTTAGTAAGCTTGTATTCATGCTCGAAAAGCAACAAAAAGTCCTCTATTCCGCTCATGTATCGCTTATATTCGAATAGAGAACTTATATTATATATTATGTAGGCATATTACTTGCGGACTCATTCTATGCCGCAGATTTTTGCTTCTCTTTTTATCATAATTGCTCTGTTTTGCAATTCTTTAAAGCCTTGATTTTCTCCTATATATTCTTTAAAGACTTCAAGATATTCTTCCGAACCATTTGTCATTCCAATGCTTTTCATATCATCAAGAAAAGCTGTAATCTGTGATGCCGGCAATACTTCAATACCTGCTTCCGGAGGTACAAACATAAGCTTTACACTTCGCTCATTTTTATTAAAATATACTGTATCATCGCTTAAAATGAGCCTTTCCGGAAAAATCAAAAACCGCATTGCTCTCCTGTAAGCTTCCATAATTCCCTCGATACAATCAAATGCATCTCGCACAGTAATAGCATGTAAGCATTCACTCATTTTCGTATATCCGCTGCAATCATATGTTATGCTGTAATAATCATCATATTCAACGAACTCCATCGGTATAAAAAAGTCAGGTGAAGATGTCTCGATCGACATTATTTCGTACCTTTTTATCTCTTCCTTCTTTATTTTCTTTACTATTTTATTCAATCTTCTCCTCCGCATTTACTGCATACGGTATATCCATTGTCAATCGCTTCTTCTTTACTCATTTCCACAATACATTTACTTATAAAACGACATTTTGCCGTATGATACGAATCTCCATATCTGAAAATATATACTTCGGTCAGCTCTTTTCTATCAGGTCTGCACTTGGCACACGGAATATACTCCTTGCTGATTTTATCGCTCATTGCTGTTTTAAATGGATGCGGCGTTACAAAAGTACAGTTATGTCCGTGATACTTTGCTCCATATGGTGAAATAACGCATACGATTTCATTCGCCCGGTT
>CAYRZK010000147.1:0-3656 GCA_964428785.1 uncultured Oscillospiraceae bacterium
GCCTGTATCGTGAGATGAACATGCCTGCGCCCAAAACTGATAAGCTCCGAAAATCCTCCTGCTTAGAAGTTAAAGTAAATAAACGGATTGTATGCGCCCTTGATCAGATATGCCATTGAAAAGACAAGCCCTGCTGTGAGGACGACTGTATATAAGCCTGCGATAAGCAGATTGTTTTCGCTGAATTTTTTATCCGCCCACACTCTCAGCCTATTCATTACAGGCATTGAGAAGAGGACACCGAAAATTATATAATATATGTTTTCTCGCAAGAAAACGGTGAAATTGCTGCATGTAAGCGGCATACCGGCAAGACCGAGCATGGTCGTTACATAGTGGAAGCCGTTTGTCATGCTGTCGGCACGAAAGAATACCCATCCTACAATGACGAAAAACATGGTATACAGCCACTTTATGACTGTTGGTATGTTTTTTTTGTCAAAATCCGTGACTTTTTCAAATGCAATGAGGACAAAATACATAAGTCCCCAGAATATAAATGTCCAGTTGGCACCGTGCCATACTCCTGTGAGAAACCATACAACGAAAAGGTTGGATATGAGGCGCAGCTTGGAGTCTACACGGCTGCCGCCGAGCGGGAAATATACATAGTCACGGAACCATGTGCCGAGTGAAATATGCCATCTGCGCCAAAACTCCGAAACGGACTTGGAAACATATGGATAGTTAAAGTTTTCAAGAAAATGAAAACCGAACATCTTGCCGAGTCCGATCGCCATATCGGAATAGCCTGAGAAGTCGAAATAAATCTGGAGCGTATACGAAATCGCTCCGAGCCATGCGAACAGTATGGAGCATTTATCTGCGGCATCGTATGCAAAAGCCTGATTGGCGATTATGGCAAAATTGTTTGACAGAAGCACTTTTTTGGAGAAGCCGACAACGAAGCGGCATACACCGCTTGCAAAGTCATCCCAGCTTTCACGGCGATTCATGATTTGATCCGAAATGGTTTCGTAACGCACGATAGGCCCGGCTATCAGCTGAGGGAAAAATGCGATATAAAGCCCTACATTGAGCAGGTTTTTTTGCATATCGCCTTTTTCACGATAAATATCTATGACATATGAGATAGCCTGAAATGTGAAAAACGAAATGCCTATTGGGAGTGCGATTTTAGGCACTGTGAGGTCTGCGCCCGTTAAGCTGTTTATCTGCTTCAGCGTAAATGTAAGATATTTGAATATAAAGATAATCGTGATATTGTAAACAAGCATGATTGTTATAATCATGCGAGATTTGGCTTTACTGTCACGATATCTGTCAACAAGTATGCCGAAAATCCAGTTGCTGACGATAGAAAGCAGCATTACAAGGACGAACCACGGCTCTCCCCATGCGTAAAAGCCAAGGCTGGCAATGAGCAGAAAGATGTTTTGGATTTTTCTGTAAAACGGTGTGATCCAGCTTTGACCGATATTATCCATATTTGCGTATGGTGTGCATAGAGCAGCGGAAGCTGCTTTAATGTCTGATGTCGATATGTTTGCTGCATTGCTTGAAGCTGTACCGTTTGATGCTTGGCGCAGGCGCTTGTTGTACGATATATATGAGATTAGTGCGATTCCGTAGTAGCCTATAAGCACACATGGCAGGAATACTACTAAAAATATTAATGATGAAAAGAGCATATTGTTCTCCTTATATTTGGTCGTCATATCGTATGCCGATATGCCATCAATGATAAAATTTTACAAGTTTTGTTTATGTTCAGCCGATATGCTGATTATTTGATATTTTGATTTAAGCTGCCCATCCTGTAGCCGATGATGTCTATAGCTGTAAAAGAAAAGCCGTGATGTATGGCAAGCGTATTGAGCTCTTCACAAAGGCTGCGGTCTGCAATGAGAAGCGGCATTTCGCCGGGAAGCAGCTCCAGCCTGACGATATCGCTATGCAGGCGTGCACGGAGCTGTGTGAAACCGTTTTGACGGAGAAGAGCTTCGATTTCGTATATTGCACGGAGCTTGGCTGCGGTGATTTCGACGCCGTATGGTATTCTCGATGCAAGGCAGGCAAAAGCCGGCTTGTCCCAAATATCTATATTCATTTCTCTGAGTGTTTCACGGATTTCGGCTTTGGTGAGTCCGGCTTCGTGGAGAGGGCTTCTTACGCCAAGCTCTCTGGCGGCAATGCTGCCCGGTCGATAATCCGATTCGTCGTCCTTGTTCTGCCCGTCACAGAACATTACATCACTGCCGATATCCAAAAGATGGATTGTACTGCCTTTTTCATTTGAGGCGGATAATGCAGCAGCGATGAGCTGTGAAAAAACAGCTTTTTTGCAATGGTAGCAGCGATCTTGCGGATTTTGGAAGAAAATCTCCGGCAATGCTGTATCTACGCAAATGTGTTTAATGCCAAGCTGCGAGGCGAGTACCTTGGTATAAGCGATTTCATCGTCTGCGAAGTTTGAAGAAACAGCTGTTACTGCCGTGACATTGGTATTTCCGAGCACATCTGCCGCAAAGCATGTGAGAAAAGTGCTGTCCACACCGCCGGAAAAAGCTATATATACTTTTTTGGCTTTATTAAGAATATTTTTTAAATCGTTTAATTTTTCAAATCTTGTTTTTCCCATATATCTCCTTGTGATGGCGCTGTGCCGTATCAACACGATGAAATTATATACTTCCTAACACTTCATGATACTATTTTTGAGGCATTTTGCCAAGTGCTACTTATGCAATGATAAAATAAGCTGTGCGGTGCAAAACACAGTATAATATGGTAATATAGTAAATATGAAACAAATATTGAAAGAAGAACTATGCCGGGATTGTAAGAATTTCGATGAGATTATCGTATAATCGAATATAAAGAGCGAGAAGGAGTGCAATATATGACATCAATTATTTATTTAGTGAGACACGGGATAACGGAAGCTTATCAGAAGGAATTTTATTACGGAGGAACAGATGTGCCTCTCGTGCCGGAGGGAGCAGCCGAAATACGGAGGCTGGCAGCGGACGGTATATATCCCGATCCGGAGGATGCACAGATCTTCACATCGGGGATGCTCCGTGCGGAGGAGACGCTGCTTAATATGTACGGGCATGAAATAGAACACGAAAAGATTACCGAGCTGAGGGAACAGCATTACGGAATATTTGAAATGAAGACACACGAAGAGGTATGCGATATGCCGGAGAGCGAAATGCTGTTTGCGGATAAAGACGGTGTATATGTAATGCCGGGAGGTGAGAGCAGGCAGATGTTTTTTGACAGGCTTGAAGCCGGATGGAAAAGGGTAGTGGGCTTGCACCGCTTAAAAGAGCTTTCACACAGGCACAGCGGACTTCCGGCAATAACTGTAGTAGTGTGCCACGGAGGAGTGATCGACCGTATTATTCACAATCTTTTCGGTGATCCGAATGAGCCTCGTTTCACATGGATACCTGAGCCGGGACACGGATATGCGATAGCATTTCGTGACGGCGAGCCGGTGAGTTACACAAGATTTTAAAAAATCATGCAATGCTTCGTCGCATGCTGACGGCGAACTGCGAAAGAGTTTAGGCATATGAGAGCAATGAGGCAGCGCAAAAATGCATGAGGCGTTTCACATTTTATGCTTAACATACTATATTGACCTTATAATGCTGCTTATACTTTAACAATAATGCCGTTAGATA
>CAYRZK010000148.1:0-3642 GCA_964428785.1 uncultured Oscillospiraceae bacterium
CCTTATCTAGGTCAAATCTCGTCGGAACATTTTCGGAATTTTCAAAATTGTTCCTGTTATATCCGCTCATCGCATAGATGCCGTTTTCGACCGCCTCCGGTTTTGCCTCAGCAAATGCGATTACCTTTTCTATTACTTCATCGACCGTCTTGACATCGACTGCCACCGGCTGATTTTTAAATTCCCCATATGCAAACAAATGAAGATGCGAGTCGTTCAGCCCCGGTATCAATGTTTTTCCCATACAGTCAATAAGCTCATATTCGTCTGTTTTCAGCGCAAGTATCTCGTCATTTGTACCGACTCTTGAAATCCGCCCATTCTCAACGAGCACCGCTTCGGCATAGACACCTTTTTCAACATATGCCTTTGTGTTATATAAAACCATTCCTGCCATGTCATGTCTCCCATATATTTCAAATCTCATTCCTGCACCGCATAAACACTGTTTTTCACATGCTTTAAGCGGTCAATAGTCAATAACCTGGCAATATATTATTAAACATAGCTATATCCATATATGCAGGACGGCAGCATTTCTGCCGCCGCCTGCCGCTTTAGGAATTTTATCGTTTATGAGTTTAAGCTGATGTAAATCAAACGATTTACGCATTTGCTGCCTTCTTGAGTCTCTTCTTGTTGCTTGAATAAAGCACCCATGCACACGCTGCTCCTATCAGGAGTCCGCCTATGAGTATGTAGAAGAGTACATTGTAGCCCTTCATCGGCGTATTTGCGAATGAGTCGAGCGACCAGCCTACAACAAGTGTAAGCACCGAATCCACTATGCCCGCTATAGATGACGCACATGCTGTCGCAGTACCTATGAGACGAGGGTCAAGACCTGTTTCGTTAATCATTGAATACTTAATCGTATATGTCATCTGTACGAATGCCGACGGAATCAATGTATAGATAGCTATGAATGTCGGGCTTACTCCGGCAGGTATGAAGAATATACCTGCAACTATAGCTGCCATAAATATGAACGCACAAGCCGTCCACTTCGATGGGCTCTTAAATACCTTGTCAGCCATAAATCCGCCTACTGCCGCAAGAATAAGGAATATGTAAGTTCTGATAATACCAAAGATACCTGCCGAGCTCGATTCGATACCTACTACATTTGAGAGGTACGGAGTGAAATATCCCTGGAGCGAATAGAGCATATATCCTACCGAACATGCCAGCCACATTGCCCATACCATCGGGTTCTTGATAAGAAGAACATAATCGCCTACAGTCGGCTTGTTCTTCGGTCCGTTCTTGTCTGCCGATCTTGCCTGTTCAGCAAGGTTTACAAGGTCATCATCCATGAGGAAATGAACGAGGATCGCTGCGATTGTTGTACCTGCCGCTGCCATGAATATAGGCGCCTTGAATGCCACAAGAGGATCATCGAACTGCGTTGAAATCCAGAGCGAAAGTGAATTTACAACAGCTGCCGAGATACCGTTGAATGCATAATAGATACCAAATGCCAGTCCGGACTTTCCTTCGCCTGACTTATCAGTTTTAATAGCTACAATGCTAAGAATCTTTGAGAATGCAGGCCAGTAGATGGATGTACAGAAACCTATTGTAATAAATGTAAGTATGGTTCCTATATATGATGTATAAAGGAATGAGTACATTATTGAAAGCAAGGTTGTAATGATAAGTGCCCATTTAATTCCATCCTTTAGGTTGAGTCTGTCAACAATAATCGCAATAGGAATAGCGGTAAATGTACTTACCACAGTTGTAATCGGGTTAATTGCTGCAAGCTGTGTATTATTCATGCCAGCTACTTCAAGAAGTAAATCATAAAATACTAATCTTACATAAGGTATGATGTAAATAGTACCGCCGGCACAGCCGAGTGCGAACAGAGTTCCGTAAAGTTTAAAATTACTGAATTCTTTTGCCTTTTCCATAGTTTCCTCCTTATTTTTTTAGACGATACATAATTTAGAAATATTATTGCTGATAATCGCAATGAAGCTTTTGTTTCGTGAACACGCCTCCTTGCGGAGTATCCTTATTTTTCAGTCTGCTTATTTTAGCAAACTGCGCCTTCTGCGAGGCAGTCGAGGTTCTTTGGATTGTCAATGCCCTTTTTCTTGAAGTACTTTTCAACTGCTGCCTTGATTTCTTCTACTGTGAAGATGTCTGTATGTGCAGCCATTGCTCCGAGCATTACAAGGTTTGCTCCTCTTGGATTTCCGCACTTGTGTGCGATTTCGTTTACCGGTACTCTTACTACCTTGATGTCGTCTCTTACCGGATAATCTTCAGGTACTACGCCTGAGTCTACGAACATAGTTGCGCCTGGCTTGAGTTCGCCCATGAATGAATCTACTGATGGAGTATTCATTGCGCAAAGAATGTCAACATTTCTTAAGAATGGGCTAGCGATAGCCTTGTCATCAAACTTTACCGAACAGTTTGCTGTACCGCCTCTCATCTGTGAACCGTATGACGGATACCATGTAACATTCTTGCCGAGATCCATACCTGCTGTCGCACAGATCATTCCTGTTGTGAGGATACCCTGTCCACCGAATCCTGCAAATCTAATTTCAATCATCTTCTTATCCTCCTATATACTATTTATCCACGAATTCGCCTACAGGGAAGTACTTGGTTGCTTCCGTATGCATGAATTCCTTTGCCTTGAGCGGAGTCATATGAAGATTGGTCGGGCATGGTGAAAGCACTTCCACAAGCGATAATCCCTTGCCGTCTATCTGATTCTGCACTGCCTTTTTAATCATAGCTTTTGTTTTATTTATCGACGGAACATCATAGAGTTCACCTCTTGCGAGATAAGTGCAGTTGAGATTTCCGATAAGGTCTACTACATTAAGCACACCATATCTGTCGCCATCCTTACCCTTTGGCGATGATGCCGTCTTTTCGTCAGGAAGTGTAGCCGGCGACATCTGTCCGCCCGTCATTCCGTATACTGTATTATTAACTACGATAACTGTCATATTATCGCCACGAAGCGCTGTATGTACGAGCTCTGCCGAGCCTATCGAATAAGCAGCACCGTCTCCGACATGTGCGATAACAATATTTTCAGGGCTTGCACCCTTAACTCCGTTTGCTACCGGGATAGGACGACCGTGTGCTGCCGTAATCTGATCCACATTCCATCCGTTGCTTGCGCTGCCGCCGCACGCTACATCTCTTACGAGGATTGTCTTGCCCTCGATACCGAGTTCTTCACAAACTTCTGCCATGAGTCTGATAATAAGCCCGTGTCCGCATCCCTGACATGACGGCGCTTGACAGTTTAAATATTTTGGTAATCTTACATCTGGCATTTTCATTTCCTCCTTACTTAAGCATTCCCTTAACATATTCGATGATAACATCAGGCTCAGGAACCTTGAAGAAATCGCCTACGAAGCCTACAGGTACGCTGTGCTTTACTGCCGCTTCAACATCGTCCTTCATCTGTCCGAGAATATTTACTTCAACCGTCGCATATGCCTTGCAAGCCTTAGCCTCTTCAAATGCCTTTACCGGGAACGGCCAAAGTGTAATAGGTCTGATAAGTCCGAGCTTTAAGCCCTGCTCTCTTGCGATATTTACAGTTTCCTTTGCTATTCTTGATGATGAGCCGTATGCTACGAGAATTGCTTCTGCATCTTC
>CAYRZK010000149.1:0-3637 GCA_964428785.1 uncultured Oscillospiraceae bacterium
ATATTCATGTTTGTAATTCTTCCGCAGGGGCATGAGGTGGCAGGAGCTGCCATGGCAACAGCGCTTTCCAATTCAATAACGACGGTATATTTCTTTTATAAGCTCATGCTTCTCAGAAAGACAACGGTGCTTTCGATAGCGCCGAAGGATGCGGTGCCGGGAGGCAAATATTTGGGAGAAATACTTTCGGTAGGTTTTCCGTCATGTATCAGTGCGCTTCTTAACAGTGCATCAGGATCGGTAAGAAATAATCTTGCATCGGGATACGGCGATATTCCGCTTGCGGCTATGGGAATAGTAGGCAAGATAGATTCAATACCTTTGAGCATAAGCATGGGTATATGTCAGGGAATGATGCCTATCGTGGCATATAACTATGCATCCAAGAATTACAAAAGAATGAAGGATGCGGCGAATACGGCAAGAACATGGTCGATGGTATTTGCGGCATTGTGTATTGTGATGTTTGAGGTGTTTGCGAAGCCTGTGTTTTCTGTTTTTATGGATGAGCCGGAGACCTTGAGCATCGGTGTTACGCTTCTCAGAATATGCTGTCTTGCAACTCCGCTTATGATAGGCAATGTGCAGATGAATTATATGTTTCAGGCGATGGGAAAAGGTAAGGAGTCTCTGTTCCTTGCAATATGCAGAAGAGGGCTTACGAATATCCCGTTCCTGTTTATAATGAATCGCTTCTTCGGGCTTATCGGTGTGGCATGGACGCAAGCACTGTCTGATGCGATAACGCTTATAATTTCATTTGCAATGTACAGCAGGCTGATGAAAAATCTGAAAAAGGAAATAGAAACTGAAGTGTAAGAAAACGGCGCAGCCTGCTTGGCTGCGCCATAAATGATTTTTGCTTAAAAAAATAGCAAGCGTATATTCTTCGATATCAGAGATTTAGCTCTGCTGCCGAAAAAAGTGCGGCTTTTCCGCCGAGAATGGTGCGTGCGCCTTCAAAACGGCAATATAGCTCGCCGCCACGCCTGCTTGCTTGATAGGCTGTGATGCTGCGCTTATTTAGCTTTTTTGACCAAAGCGGCACTACATGGCAGTGACCTCGTCCGCATACCGGATCCTCCGCAACGGAGAGCTTTGGAAAAAATGAGCGTGTGATGCAGTCAAAGTCCTGTTTGTTGACATTCTCACCTGCGGCTGTTATATGGACACCAAGACCGTTTAATTTTGCTATTACGGCTTGATTTGGTACGGCATTACGGACAGTGGCGGCACTGTCATATACAAGAACGAGGTCATCTCCGATATAAGCTTCTGCGGGCTTGATACCGATGGCAGCCGTCATTTCATCGGTGACTTCAAGCGGAGTAAGCTCAAATGACGGAAAATCAAGCTCGAATATGTCATTATGCTTGGTTACGGTAAGAAGTCCGCTGAGCGTTTCGAATTTAACGACCGTAAGTGCAGGCTCTGTAAATTCGGTAATGATAAATGCGGAAGCCAATGTGGCATGCCCGCAGAGATCGATTTCGCCGCCCGGAGTAAACCATCTGAGATGATAATTATCGTTAGTTTTGTTTTTTACTGCGAAGGCTGTTTCGGAGAGATTGTTTTCGCCTGCGATATTTTGCATTACGGAGTCGGGAAGCCATTCGTCCATAATGCATACAGCAGCCGGATTTCCGGAAAATATTTTGTCTGTGAAAGCATCTGCAATATACTGTTTCATCATCATTCCTCCTATTGTTGTAACATCATAGCTTTTTTCTGCCCGTTCTGTAAATGTGGCTATGCTGTTTGAAGATATTAAGGTCAAAAAATTTAAGCTTATGACGCAAATTGTAAGCATAAATATGAAAATTAGCGTAAAAGTGCGGCTTGGCGACATAAAAAGTGTTTACACCATATGCACTTCATATTACAATTATATCATCGACGCTGTGATTGTAAATTACAACTTTAAAAGATTAAACTGTTGATTAAATTTCATAAAGCGTGGTATATATTAAAAAGAAATAAAATCGACATTAGAGCTGCGGGATATATCGATCTCGCAGTTTTGGTGCATGGTGAAAAGGAACGAGCAATATGATTTACAATAATATTTTAGAGGCTATGGGAAATACTCCGATGATTAAGCTCAACCACATGGGCTCACCAGACGGAGCGGAGATACTTGTAAAGTTTGAAGGACTTAATGTTGGCGGCTCGATAAAAACAAGAACGGCATACAATATGATCCTTGAAGCAGAAAAAAGCGGGCTTATTAACAAGGACACAATCATCGTTGAGCCTACAAGCGGAAACCAGGGAATAGGGCTGTCTCTTGTAGGCGCAGTAAGAGGCTACAAGGTCAGAGTTATCATGCCTGATTCGGTGAGCGAGGAAAGACGAAAGCTCATGCAGCATTACGGAGCGGAGGTTGTACTCATTCATGATGACGGCAATATCGGAGAATGTATTGAGGAATGTCTTAATACAGCGCTGAGGATGAAAGCGGAAGATCCGAGAGTGTTTGTGCCGCAGCAGTTTGAAAACCCGGCAAATTCGGCAATACAGAGAGATGCGACGGCTGCTGAGATGATTGAGCAGGTCGGTAGACCTATACATGGCTTTTGCTCCGGCATAGGTACTGGCGGAACGATAACAGGTATTGGAGAAGCGCTCAAGGCAGCAAATCCGGATATCGAGATATGGGCTGTTGAGCCTGAACATGCAGCGATGCTTTCGGGCGGTTCGATAGGCACTCATATTCAGATGGGAATAGGTGATGGTATCATGCCGCCGATTTTAAATAGGAATATTTATGACGAAATATATATCGTAACCGATGAAGAGGCGATCCAAGCTTCAAAGGATCTCGGACGCCTTGAGGGCATAGCCTGCGGCATCAGCAGCGGCACGAATGTTGCTGCTGCGATCAAGCTGGCGGAGAAGCTTGGGAAGGGCAAGACCGTTGTGACGGTGCTGCCCGACACAGCCGAACGCTATTTCTCGACACCGCTGTTTGATTAGCAGTCACAGAAAACAGATAAATAATATCGGTATTTGTATAAAACAGGGCACTTGCAAAGCTGCTCTGTTTCTTTTATTATATCTTTATAGATATATAGCCGCAGTGCGATTTTTACATATACATATTGTGCACAAAATCTATGCCTTTGCTATTGCTTGCATCGTTGGAATTTAAGATTAGGAAGTATCGAGTGCATAAAGACGAACAAAGCTTGTAAATGGGAAGAATATATATCGCACAGCTGAGCGGTAAGGCGTGGTTTTGGAAGCTTGATGAAAAGGAGAGGTTAAATGAAAAGATTTGTAATTGAAAAAGAGATAGTTGAGCTCTTTCCGGAAATCGAAATAGGTGTGCTCGTATGTACAGGGATTGATAATCATATCAAGGATGAGAACAGATATGTGGACTATCTTGCGGAGGCTCAGAAGCTTTCGGCAAAGTATACGGCAAATGAAGAGTTTATCGAAAATCCGGTGATAAAGACATGGAGAGAAGCCTTTTATAAGTTTAAGACAAAGAAAGGCGCAAGATGCTCGATAGAGGCGCTGCTCAAGAGAGTGAAAAACGGCGGTACGATAGGAACGATAAATCCGCTTGTAGATATATACAATGGTATTTCGCTCAAATACGGGCTGCCGGTGGGCGGCGAGAATATAGAGG
>CAYRZK010000150.1:0-3627 GCA_964428785.1 uncultured Oscillospiraceae bacterium
GGTTAGCTATTGTTGAATAAGCAAGTAATCTCTTTCCGTTTGACTGTGAAATAGCAGCAAATGAAGCAAGAAGGAATGTTATACCTCCAACAAGCATTGTCATCATTCCTGCCATATTCATTCCAAGACAAGGTGCAAGCTTAATGATAAGGAATACTCCTGCCTTAACCATTGTTGATGAATGGAGAAGTGCCGATGTAGGTGTCGGTGCTACCATTGCTCCGAGAAGCCAGCTATGGAACGGCATCTGGGCAGCCTTAGTCATACCTGCAATTGCAAGGAACATAGTCGGAATAACTACGAATGCTCCCATTCCGGCTGTGCCGTAAGCAACAAGCGTTGAAAGTTCGAGAGTTCCATAAAGAATTCCGAGCGAAAGAATACCAGCTACGAATGAAAGTCCGCCGATAAGGTTGAGTATTAACTGACGGAATGAATTGTTGATAGCTTCTTCTGTCTTTGTATATCCGATAAGGAAGAACGAGCAAAGTGTCGTAACTTCCCAGAAGAAGAACATCCATACGATATTGTTTGAAACAACAAGTCCAAACATAGCTGAAAGGAACACGAACATAAGGAAGAAGAAGAAAGGTCTTCTGTCCGGTCCGTGGAAATGATGCTGGAAGTCCTTCATATATGCTGTAGCATATACTGTAATAAGGCTTCCTACGATTCCTACGATAAGAATCATGATTACTGACAATCTGTCAATAACAATGTTGTCCGCAACGTGAATGTGGTGTCCTTTAGTTAATTCAAACCAAATCATTGTTGGTGCCTGAATTAAAGCAAGAACTGAAGCCAAGTACTTCTTGTACTTGATGCCGAGGAAGATTACGATCAATGAAAGTACTGTCTCAATAACGAGCATAGCGTTACTGATTAAAGTATGAGTTCCTTCCATCGAGTAAACCCACTGCTCTTCTCCTGAACCGAAGAAGTCTACGGCAAGCCAGATCGAAAGTGCAGCTATTACAAATGCTGCAACCTTTACGAGTGTGTCTCTGGCTGCATCAGCCTTAAGAACCAAAAGAGCAACTGCCACTACGAATGCGAAAGCAATTAAAATAAAAATAGTGCTCATTTAATCCTCCTATAAGATCTTTTTCGGACGCTAAACGTCCACATATCATTATACAAAACAAGTTGTTAAAAAACAAGCATAATTGACAGTCTTTTGCGTTTTTTTACAAGGATGTATTCAATTTGCAATAAGTATGAGCATCAATACTCCCGGTATACCGAGCACGCCTGTAACAGCCGCCGTCATAGCATTTATCGGCACAGCCACCGCAAAGCCGCTTCCTATAAGATTGAGCATCGCCAATATACCTGCTCCTATAAGACTGTTCAGCGCCAGCTTAAACAGCAATTTAATCGGCAGTGCCAAAAGCTTTCCGAGAAAAAACACTGTAAATATACTTATACCGTATATCAAAAAAACGATAATTTCATCTCTCATTTCCATTTTTTGCTCCTGTTTTTCCATAATTTTATCTATTCTGTATAAAATATGCCAGCTGCGAATAGAATAGAAGTAATAAGAAGCTTTATCCGGGAGGCAAAATATGAGAAATCCATTAAATATCAATATCACATCAGCCGTACACAATATTTCTGAAAATGTATTGCAAAAATACAGCAGTCTGCGAAACGGTATTGCCACAGCCCTGCCGAGCCGCAAGCACAAGAAAAGTGAAAACGAAATACTTATCGACAACATAATTGAAGCCCGTTCCGAATTAGAACGGGCAGAGCATGCCTTTAACGAATTTACCGACCATGCCGCAATAGACTATGCTTCATACAGCATTATGGCTGCCAAAGCACGATATGTATACCTGCTCGGCATAGCTAAAAAGAACAATATCAAATTTTAATGAAGATAACAGCTAAAGCTCCCTGCGGCCCTCTACCGCTTTCAGAAGTGTAATTTCATCAGCACATTCTAAATCGCCGCCCACAGGAATACCATGAGCAATTCTGGAAACCTTTATGCCCGATGGTTTCAAGAGCCTTGCAATATACATGGCAGTCGCTTCACCCTCGATATTTGGATTTGTTGCCAATATCACTTCATTTATATCGGCATTTTCCTGTAGCCTTACTATAAGTGTTCTGAGATTTATATCATCCGGTCCTATACCGTCCATAGGTGATATGGCGCCGTGCAGAACATGATAAAGCCCTCTATATTCTTTTATTCTTTCTATAGCGAATACATCTCTTGGGCTTTCAACAACACATACCACAGTCTTATCTCTTGCTTCGTCTCCGCATATACTGCACGGATCCGTGTCTGTAAGATTTCCGCAAACGGAGCAATATTTCATTTTTTGTTTAGCCTCCGTTATCGACAGTGCCAGTGCCTCCGCTTCGCTATCCGAAAGCGAAAGAATATGAAACGCCAGTCTTTGAGCCGTTTTGCCGCCGATTCCCGGAAGCTTGGAAAGCTCGTTAATCAGCTTTCCCAATGGTTTTGCATAATATTTCATGATTATTGATTACATTCCCGGAATTCCGAGACCTGCTGTGAGCTTACTCATTTCGTTATTTGATATTTCTTCCATCTGCCTTAAAGCCTCGTTGGCTGCCGTAATAATTAAATCCTGCAGCATTTCAATATCATCGGGATCAACTACTTCTTCTTTTATATTTATTGAAACGATCTGCTTAGTTCCGTTTACCGTGACAGTCACGGCTCCGCCACCGGATGTTGCCGTAGCTTCCATCTTGTCGATTTCTTCCTGAAGAGCTTCCATCTTTCTCTGCACTGCTGCCATCTGCTGCATCTGCTTCTGCATGTTTCCGCCCATGCCGCCCATTCCCTTGTTTGGATTCGGCTTTTTGCCGGCTTTCATTCCTTTACCCATTTATTTTTCCTCCTGCTTGTATTATTGCTGTTTGCATTCTTTTACAGCTTACTTATTCTATATCGATTTTTATGCCGAGTGCGTTTTCTGCAATGGCTTTAAAATCTGCATCATTCATCGGTGCTTTTACCTCAACTTCACCATTCATCACCGGTCTTAAGCTTCTGTGCACTCCGGTATGCTTTTCCATAAGGCGCTCCAGCGTTTCTTTGTTTTCATTAAGGTATTTGAGCTTAAGTGTATTCGTCGCTTCTACTGTAAAATCTCTTTCGCCGATTGAAATGAGCCTTGTTCCAGTTCTTATAAGATTAAAGCTGGTTTTATAAACTTCGCCGTCTTCAAACACCCTATGCCATAAGCTATCAAGATTTACGACATTTACTTCATCAGCTTTCGCTCCTGCTCCTGCTTCATAATCATTATGCATCTCTTTACGAGTAAGCGCAGGTGTTTGAGCTGTCGCAGCATCAGGCACAGCGCTTTCCCAAATATCAGAAATATTTTCATTTGTATAAGCGCCGTCATTTTCTGCAATTTCGACACTCGGTATCACTGCTTTTTCTGTTTGCTTGTGAGATTCCACCGATTTTTTTACTATAATATCGTCTTCATGTCTTCGTTCGTCCCTGTGCTTCTTGTAGGGCATTGTGAAACCGGCTCCTTTTTCGGAAAGCTTCACAATGCACAGCTCAAGAAGTACTCTTGGTTGTGTAGACCATTTGGCTTCGGAGGCACTCTTGGATATCTCTATTAT
>CAYRZK010000151.1:0-3616 GCA_964428785.1 uncultured Oscillospiraceae bacterium
GTATTGTACATATACAGCTCAAATCATTAAACGGTAATATATGTTTTTCAATGAATGTTATGGAACAATTCTTTCACACCGGTTACAGCATCTCCGGCAGTAGCATTAAGCTTAAGCATATTGACGGAAACGCTCAAGTCGCACGCATAAAAAACAGCACCGCATATGCCGCACAGTCACTTTTCACTACAGCAGATGACGGTGCTTCCGCTGTTACATACAAATCAGGCGATATGATTTTTATCGAGGGCGAAACAACGAATTATTACAAGATTTCCGATTTTGACGGTAATACATGCTATATACTTAAATCCGATGTATCGATCGAAAATATTGACCTTTCAAGCATTGATTTCTATGCTCCGAGGCAGACAAAATTCCAGCAGGCAAGCGGACAAAAAATAAATCTTGTATGGCAATCCGTAAGCAATGTTACGCCTGAAGCACCCTCCGATACAGACGGTATAGATATCATGGCGCCTACATGGTTCAAGCTTATCGCAAACGGTGACGGTTCTGTTGAAAATCTCGGTGACAAGGGTTATACGGCTCTCTGCCATGATAACGGCTTTATGGTCTGGAGTACCGTTACAAACAGCTTCAGCAGCAGCACGACTACAGCGCTTTTCGGTCACAGCAATATGCAGGACAAAGCTGTCGCACAATATATATTCTATGCATGTCTTTACGGCGTTGACGGTATAAATATAGACTTTGAAAGCGTAAAAGACTCCGATGCAGACGGACTTACTGCATTTACCGCACAGATGCGAAAATATACCGAAAAGCAAGGACTCAATCTTTCAATAGATACAATGGTTCCTAAGCCATGGAACAGCGAATATGACAGAGACGCCCTTGCCGATTATGTTGATTATATTGCCTTAATGAGCTATGATGAGCATTATGCCGGAAGTAAAATCCCAGGCTCGATCGCATCGCTACCATTCGTAATAGAAGCTGTCGAGGGCTGCCTTGAAGAAGGCGTTCCTGCCGAAAAGCTTCTTGTAGGTATTCCGCTCTATACCCGTGTATGGGTAGTAGATTCAAACGGCTCGATCATTTCAAACGGCGCTGTAACCATGTCAAGAGCCGAAGCAATCGTAAGCGAGAACAACCTTACGCCTACTTACCTTTCAAAGGAAATGCAGAATTATGTAGAATACAAAACCTCAAACGGTACTGCCAAGATATGGCTTGAAGATGCTACTTCCATCGCCAACAGACTTGCTCTCGTTCAAAAATACGGGCTTGCAGGCTCCGCATGCTGGCAGTACTCACAAGGAACCGATGACATCTGGGATGTATTCGACCGCTATCTGCATTGATGCAGAGCAAATAATGTTCGCTTACAGTCATGAAAATAAACACTTTATAAAAATTTATTTGTTGAGGTATAAAAATTATGAAAACGATTAAAAATGTTGCTATTGTAGGAATGGGCGCTCTCGGTATGCTTTATGGCTCCATAATTACAAGACATCTCGGAAATGATGTCGTTTATTATGTGCTTGACGACGAGCGGTTTGAGCGATATCAATCACGTAGCTTTACATGCAACGGTGAAGCTTTTTCACCGAATTTCGTGAGAAGCTCCGAGGCTTCACCTTTTGATCTTGTTATCGTAGCTGTAAAATATAACGGACTTGCGAGTGCTCTCGATACCATTAAAAATTGTATTGGTAAGGATACGATTATAATGTCCGTAATGAACGGTATGATCAGCGAAAAAATTATTACGGAAAGATATGGCAAAGAAAATATCGTCTATACCGTTGTACAGGGCATGGATGCTCAACATAATTGCGGTACACTGAGTTACACGCAGGAGGGTGTTATATGTATAGGCTCTGTCTCAGACCTTGACACCGCCAATGTTAAAACCGTTTCCGAATTTTTAACAAGAGCCGGCGCCAATCATCAAATTGAAGAAAATATCATGTATCGTATGTTCTGCAAATGGATGCTCAATGTCGGTATAAACCAAACATGCATGGTATTCGACGCATCATATAGTCAGGCTCTGACTATTCCCGAAGCTTACGATGTGCTGTGTAAAGCTATGCGTGAAGTTATCGCCTTATCGCCTTATTTTGATCTCAATCTCGGTGACGAAGAATTTGAATTTTACATGGATATAATACGCCAAATGAACCCTGACGGTTTTCCCTCCATGGAACAGGATCGCCGTGCAAAGCGTTTCTCCGAAGTCGAGATGTTTGCCGGTACCGTTATTAAATACGGCAATGAATACGGCGTTGATGTGCCTATTAACAAATGGCTGTATGACGAAATCAAGAAAATCGAAGCAGCATATTAGGCAGCTCTCGGCATATATAATTTAGACCTGCACACTATAAAGCAGTAACAAAAAACACACAGGGCGAGCCGGTTATCATCCGTTTCGCCCTATTTTTCTCTATATTATATAAATTCGCTGGCGTCTTTATTTCATGAGCTTTGAGTCTACAAATGCGAATATATCGGCAGGTGTTTCGAGCTTAGTACCGGTAAAGCCGTCCTTTGTACAGAGATGTCTTGACGGATCTCCGGCTCTTAAATCAGCAAGGTCATTTGCCAATATATAGTCCATATTATTCTTTGTGCAAAGCTTTGTTGCCACCTCATAAAGCTCTTCTTTTGAAACATTTTCAAGAAGCTTGCATCCTATAAGAAGTGTATTCGGATACCATTCCTTAAGCCTTGCAATAATCTTCGGTGTAAGTCCGAGCTTTACGGTAAGATTTTTCTGATAGCTTGAAATTTTGGAGCTGTTGTCAATCCTATAACATGCCTTATCTTCCTCCATTACCTTTAGCAAATCATCCTCCGACTTGATTTCGCCGGCACTGAGCTTGCTCCAAATGTGCGCTGCAAGATCTTCGAGAAGAAATGTATAATCCGCTTTATAATCACCTACAGCCGCTGCATGTATCAGTGCATCCGCATCTCCAGCCTTACTTGCATTATATAATGCATTAAGCATTTCATCAGTCGTTTCAACAGCGTCAATAGTCAGATTGTCAATCGCATTGTCGCACATCATTATATCTCTTGTGCTCACAGCTCTGTTCAAAATCAGATGCACATTATATCCGGCGTCAAGAAACAGGCTGCCGAGATTTATCGCAATACTTCCTGTTGACATATTCGTAATCTTCATTACTTCATCAATAAATTCATTCGTCGGTCCACCGGTAATAATAATCTTCTTCATTTTCTCTCCTCTTTAATATCAATAACATTGCACAATGCACATAATATCATAATGTATTTTTATATATTGCTGCCCGCAATCATATTCTTGATAACCTCACTCGCAATAATCAGCCCTGCGACAGACGGCACAAACGAGATGCTTGCAGGGCTTCTGATGCCGTCATCAGGCTTCATCGGTACTTCTTCAGAGTATACCACTTTTAAGCTTTCCACACCACGACTTTTTAATTCTTTTCGCATTACCTTTGCCAGCGGACATACGCTTGTTTTATATATATCATCGACCTTAAAAAGCGTCGGATCAAGCTTGTTTCCCGTACCCATCGATGAGATTATCGGCACCCCGGCGTCTTTTGCTTTCATGACAAGCTCTATTTTGGCTGTTACAGTATCCACT
>CAYRZK010000152.1:0-3608 GCA_964428785.1 uncultured Oscillospiraceae bacterium
TCTCCGAGCCGCTTTCTCCGTTTTTCGTTTCGCATCTCTGCGCCATACTGTCTTAACCTCCATACTCCTTAAAATAGCCGCAAAGCGCCCCGGTTACGGAGCGCTACATATTTTTTATTATGTAGGAAATATCGCTTGCAATATTTCCGGAATAACAAGCAAGTCTTCCGCTGTAAGCTTAATCAGCGCAGCGACTTTCTCATTATATAGGAATATCTCTCAATATTTCCGGAATAACAAGAAATCTACCGCTCTAAATTTAATCAGCACAGCCGACTTTCTCATATTTTACAATTTTTTCTCTACAAGTGCAAGACGCTCCGTAACCTTTTCAAGCATATCTTGATACTTCGCCATCTTTTCCTTTTCTGCATTTATCTTAGCTTCCGGCGCTTTATTAACAAAGCCCGGATTTGCAAGCATTTTTTCAACTCTTGCCACTTCGCCCTCAAGCCTGCTCTTTTCCTTTGTAAGTCTTTCGTATTCTGCCTTATAGTCGAGAAGATTATCGAGCGGAATAAAGATTTCTGCTCCGTCTATTACAGCAGACATAACATCCTCTGTTATAGTATCCTTACTTTCGGTAAATGTGATCTCCGTGATATTGGCAAGCTTTTTAATATGATTTTCAGCTGCTTTGATTCTGTCCAAAGCTTTTCCGCTTGCTGCAATAATTGCAGGCAGCCTCTTGCTCGGAGCCGCCTCTGCCTCAGCTCTGATATTTCTTATGCTTCTTATAGCTTCCATCGCCATTTCGATAGCTTTAACATCTTCCTCAAATACGAGCGCTTCGTTATAAAGCGGGAAGTCTGCCTTCATAAGGAAATCATGAGCATTATCCGCTTTCTTATCCTTTGCAAGTCTTGGGAGATAACTCCATATTTCTTCCGTTATGAACGGCATGAACGGATGAAGCAGCTTGAGCATATCTGTAAGCGTTCTTACAAGAACATATCTGCATACCCTTTTGTCTTCTTCGTCGTCGCCATAAAGTCTTGACTTTACAAGCTCGATATACCAGTCGCAATACTCGTTCCAAATAAGCTCATATGCTCTCTGCCCTGCAAGCGCAAGGTCATATTTTTCCATAACCTCATTGATATATTTTGCCGCATCATTCGTTCTCGCAATAATCCATTTATCCTCCGGCTTTAATGCGATATCAGCAAGAGCTCCTGTAGGCTCTGCCATTTCTTTGAAATTACCGTCCTCATCCTTAAGATTCATAATAACAAATCTTGAAGCGTTCCAAAGCTTGTTTGCAAAGTTTCTCGACGATTCGAGCCTGTCCGTCTTATATCTCATATCTCCGCCCGGTGTTATACCTGTCGAGAGCATGAATCTTAATGCATCTGCACCATATTCATCGATTACCTCAAGCGGATCCACACCGTTTCCGAGAGACTTACTGAATTTACGACCAAGCTCATCTCTCACAAGACCATGAATATATACATGATGGAACGGCGCTTCGCCCATAGTTTCAAGTCCGGAAACCATCATTCTTACTACCCAGAAGAATATAATATCATATCCGGTTACAAGAACATCCGTAGGATAGAAATATTCAAGCTCAGGAGTTTTTTCTGGCCATCCAAGCGTTGAGAACGGCCAAAGTCCGGAACTGAACCATGTATCGAGAACATCCTCATCCTGTCTTATATTTGTACTGCCGCACTTCGAGCACTTCTTCGGTGCTTCTGTTTCTACCATTATCTCACCACAGTCGTCGCAGTAATAAGCCGGTATTCTGTGTCCCCACCAAAGCTGTCTTGAAATACACCAGTCCTTGATGTTTTCGAGCCAGTGCAGATATATCTTTTCAAATCTGTCCGGAACATGCGTGAGTGCTCCCGACTTTGCTGCTTCGATTGCAGGCTTTGCAAGCTCCTCCATAGCTACAAACCACTGATCGGAAAGCATCGGTTCTATAACATTATGGCATCTGTAACATTCGCCCGACGGTATCTGAACATCCTCCGTCTTTACAAGATATCCTGCTTCTTCAAGCTCTGCCACCCATGCACTTCGACATTCAAATCTGTCCATGCCTGCATACTTGCCTGCATTTTCATTCATTGTTGCGTCAAAATTGATGCATACGATTTTTTCAAGCTTATGCCTTTCGCCTACTTCAAAGTCGTTCGGATCGTGTGCCGGTGTGATTTTAACCGCACCTGTACCCTTTTCGGGATCCGGATAGCTGTCGGCAATTACAGGGATTTCTCTTCCTACAATAGGTAAGATTACCTTTTTGCCTACGATATCCTTATATCTTTCATCATCCGGATGTACAGCAATAGCAACATCTCCGAACATTGTTTCAGGTCTTGATGTAGCTACTACAATGCCTTCTCCGCCATCTGCCGCAGGGTATCTGAAATACCAGTACTTACCTGCTTTATCTTCATGCTCTACCTCAGCATCCGACAGCGATGTACCGCATACCGGGCACCAGTTAATCAGCCTGTTTCCTCTGTATATGAGACCCTTATCATAAAGCTGCTTAAAAAATGCAAGCACAGCCTTATTGCAGCCCTCGTCCATCGTAAATCTCTCTCTGCTCCAGTCACACGAATCGCCGAGCTTACGACACTGCTCCGTAATCTTGCCACCGTAAATCTTTTTCCATTCCCATGCATGTGCAAGGAATTCTTCTCTTGTAAGGTCAGTTTTCTCAATGCCCTCAGCTCTGAGCTTTTCAACTACTTTTACTTCTGTAGCGATGCTTGCGTGATCGGAGCCCGGAAGCCAGAGTGCCGAATATCCGAGCATTCTCTTCCATCTTGTAAGAACATCCTGGAGTGTCTGGTCAAGAGCATGTCCCATATGAAGCTGCCCCGTAATATTTGGCGGTGGCATCATAATTGTAAAAGGTTTTTTGTTTGGATCCACCTCTGCTCTAAATGCCCCTTTTTCTTCCCATTCGGCATAGATCCTGTCTTCAAAAAGCTTAGGATCATAATTCTTGTTCATTTCATTTGTCATTGTACGCTTTCTCCTTCATTTTTAGCTGCATTGCAGCCGCTGTTTTTCCGAGATACGGTTATTATTATACATTTTCTCTGCTTATCACACAAACAGGCATACTATCCGCTTCCTCTAACCATTAAAACCCTTGGTCAAGCATTCAGCCTATCAGTATCGCTTAGCTTAATGCATTGCTGCACTTACACCTCCGACTATCACTATGATAGTCGCTCACGAGCTGAACGGCATTTAAAGTTTTTGTATAATAAAAAACCGTCCTCTGCTTTAAAGGACGGAATATTTCCGCGGTACCACCTTTATTCCGTATTATTCAAAATTTCCCAGCTGGTGTTAGTTTTCAAGCATATAGTTTTATTATTTGTACGAGCTATATTCATTCACATATCACAATGCTGCGAACACTCACTATATACAACATTGCATTAAATGAATTCTCATTCATAAGCACTGCTCGTATATATTTGTATGCATTAACATTCCGACATATCATGAACTCAGCTCTGCTACGCACTCACTGATTTCTTTCAATCTAATACGGCACTCATTTAAAAATTAAACTCAGAAGCAACCTTCAAAAAGTGTTTTCTCCGGAATACCTTTCAGCCCATGGATATTCC
>CAYRZK010000153.1:0-3580 GCA_964428785.1 uncultured Oscillospiraceae bacterium
GTGATATAATAGGATGAAATTGTATTTTTAAACAAAAAGGCGGTAAAAATCATGTACAAAATTGCGACTTTAAACAAAATTTCCCCTGTTGGTCTCAAGCGATTCACTTCTGAATACGAGATCACTGAAAATATATCGGAGGCCTGCGGTATTCTCGTACGAAGTCAGGACATGCTTGAAATGAACTTTTCTTCGGAGCTTCTTGCCATTGCAAGAGCAGGTGCAGGTGTAAACAATATTCCTCTCCAAAGATGTGCCGAAGAAGGCATCGTAGTATTTAACACTCCCGGCGCAAATGCCAATGCCGTAAAAGAGCTCGTGCTCTGTGCCATGCTTGCCGATGCTCGTAATCTTTATGACGCTATGCACTGGACTAACAAGCTTTCAAAAAACGGCGGCGGAGATCTCGGTATTTCCAAATCCGTAGAAAAAGGCAAGGGACAGTTTGCCGGGCGTGAGCTTCTCGGTAAGACTATCGGCGTTATCGGTCTTGGTGCAATCGGTGTAAAGGTTGCCAATGCCTGCGAGGCTCTCGGCATGAATGTTCTCGGATATGACCCATTTATCGCTGCAAGGTCTGCGCATATGCTCTCGCCATCGATCCCATACTCGGCAGATTTAAATGCCATCGTATCTCAATGTGACTATATCACGGTACATGTTCCGGCTTCACCGAAAACAAACGGTCTTATAAGTAAAGAGGTTGTCGCTTCAATGAAAACCGGCGCCGTGCTTTTGAATTTCTCAAGAGACAAGCTTGTAGACGAAGCTGCTGTGCTTGAAGCTATCACATCAGGCACTATTGCCAAGTACATCACCGACTTCCCTAATGATACCACCATCGGGCAGCAGGGTGTAATGTATATACCGCATCTCGGTGCTTCAACAGAAGAAGCCGAAGAGAACAGTGCTTCACTTGCGGTAGACGAGCTTATGGACTATATCGAAAACGGCAATATCGACAATTCCGTAAACTATCCGAGATGTTCACTCGGCAAGTTTACTCCGGGGCAAGGCACATCCCGTATATGTATTCTCAACAGAAATGTTGCAGGTGTTATCGGTGATATCACAGGCATCCTTGCCGAACTCAATATTAACATTGCCAACATGATAAACAGCAACGCCGGAAATTTTGCATATACGCTTATCGATACCGATACGGTAGTAGATGAAGATATGCTCAAATCCCGTCTCTCGCAAAGCAGCATTATCAGAATACGAGTAATCAAATAACCATATAGTCGTTCAAGCCTCGGATAGCCAAGATATTCTCGGCATTCCGAGGTTTTTTGATGCCTTTGGGTGCTGTTTATTTTAGATGCTGCCATTTTTAAGCTCCCACATCTACGATACGCAGATTGTTTTTTGCGATGCACGAGCTTATTATAGTTACTGTAAGCTTATATTTAACAGCAGCGATGTATCGCATAAAGCACAGCACAACTAAATGAATATAGAAAAGAAAGAAAATATCAGCAAAGAAAGGAGAACATGCTGCCTGATTAACATCGAAGAATGTTAATCAACACCGTATCAGCCGACGAACGGATGCGAAAATCATTAACGGTGCAGCACCCGCATAAAACCACAATGAACATAGACAAGATAGGAAATATCATTCATGAACTCAGAATCGAAAAAGGCATGACACAAAAAGAGCTTGCCGACTGCTTAAATGTCAGTGACAAGACCGTTTCCAAGTGGGAATGTGCCGGAGGCTATCCTGACATATCGCTTCTGCCCGCTCTTTCAAACGCTCTCAATGTGGATTTAAGCAAGCTCTTTCAAGGCGATGTTGTACAGAAAAACAGCGACGGAGGAAGTATGAAAAGAATTAAATTTTATATCTGCCCGGTATGCTCCAACATTATTACAGCAACCGGCAATGCCGATGTTTCCTGCTGCGGCAGGAAGCTCGAAGCGCTCCAAGCACAGTCTCCCGATGAAGCACATACACCGCTGCTTCATCAGGTTGAGGATGAGCTTTATGTTACATTTGAGCATGAAATGCAAAAATCGCATTATATAAGCTTTGCAGCTCTTGTCACATATGACAGAGCTACTATTATAAAAATGTATCCTGAGCAGAATGCTGCGTGCCGTATCCCAAAAATAAGAGGCTCTCGCCTTTTTTACGGCTGTACAGTTCACGGACTTTATGAAACAATGATAAAACAATAAACCGAAAGTACAGAAGTCGGCTGCTCATTAACCGAGCAGCCGACTGCGTTATTTATATCATATTCCGTCCATTTAACTCTTATCTTATAACTCCTGCTGCCTTTAAAGCTGCAATTTCATCACTGCTGTAGCCTATTCCTGTGAGCACCTCATCAGTATCCTCACCTATCGAGCCTGTAGGCTTTGGCTCTTTCCTGTCGTAGTTCGAAAGGAACATAGGAGGTACAGGCATCATAACCTTAGTGCCATCCTTATATGTCACCTCTTCAACATAATTGTTGACGATCGCCTGCTCATCACGGCAGATTGAATTCGTTCGTACAGCAACATCGCAAGGCATACTGATAACCTGGAAAAGCCTCTTCCATTCAGCCGCAGGCTTTGTTCTGAACGCCGCCTCCATCTTATGTCTGAGCTCTCCGATGCAGCCGTTTTCTTCCAATGCCTTCATTGTTAAAAATCTTTCATCACTGCATACCTCGTCCTTGATGCCCAGTACATCCGTAATTCTGTAAATATCAATATCATAGCCCTTTACTGTGCATATATTGAACCACACACCGTCCTCGCAAAGATAATATCCATTCAAAGGGTTGAGCTTTTCCGGATTTGGATTTAAAGTCTTTTTCTCGAATTGAGTCATTACAACACCCTGACCGTTGCACCAAATAGCGCTCGAATACAGAGATGTTTCTACCTTCGTACCCTCGCCGAATCTGTCACGAGCCATAAGCGCCAGAAGAATAGCGCTGAAAAACGATGATGCCGTTACCGTATCGCCGAAAGCATATGTAGGATTAAAAGGATATCTTACATCATCCACCGACCAGTCGGCAGACATACCGCCTCTGAGCCAAAAGACAGTAGAATCATAGCCGGGGTCATCCTTGTTCGGACCTATCGGGCCATATCCCGAAAAATGAGCATATATCAATCTCGGCAATTTTTCTTTAAGCGTTTCATAATCAAGCCCCAGTCTTTCAAGCCCCTGTGTTCGTACATTTGTAACAAACACATCCGCATCGGCAAGCAGCTTATCCATCATTGCCTTGCCCTCAGGCGTTTTGAGATTGATTGCAATATGTTTTTTATTTGAGTTCTGCACCGTATAGAGCGGATTACATTCATCATTTGCTGGAAGCGCAAACGACTGATCGAGAAACCTCTGTCCGTCTCCGTCAACAGTCTCCACCTTGATTACATCGGCTCCGAAAGCGCACATAAGCTCTGCCGCCGTTGGTGCCGCCACTATCGTCGATAAATCTACCACCTTTATATTTTCAAGCGGATATCGTTTTTCGGTCATATTCATTACCTGCCCTTTCTGTTTTTTTTGCGGTATTCTTTTTCAGAATATTTTGATTTGATTATATCATGTTTTCGCCACCCGCAAAAG
>CAYRZK010000154.1:0-3576 GCA_964428785.1 uncultured Oscillospiraceae bacterium
TATTGTATTTTTAATTATCTTAACTATATATTATACATCCTCAGCCTTTATTTTAGCAATAATTTCATCCCTGAGTGCATCTATTTTTTTAAAATCCATATTAGGTATGTAGTAGCTTTCGAGAATATCGTGCTCGTGCTTGGCATTTTTGATACATTCCACGGATTTATTCATCAAATCATGCGTATATTTTCGGCAGTCGTTCAGAAGTGCCTCATGTCCTCCTATCTGCACGGCATTGACAAGATCGTTCATATCTATCATCACGATATCGGCATATGTTCCATCACTCATAGCGTTTATCTGCCAAGGCTCGATATCATGATACTCATTCGCCGTCACAAAGCCTATCGAAAGCTCCGGTATAATTAGGTGCTCTATCTTTGTTTCTGGCTTGAGCGGACAATAATATTCCTCTACCGCAAAGCCCCTGTATACAGCACCCTCCGACACTATATTAAGTATTCGCTCCGCAGACATACCGAATGGCACCGAAATCAAATATACCTTTTTTAAATCGCTTATAATGGACATTATCTCATGTTTAAAGCCATCCGGTGTTATAGCGCTCGCAAAATATTTTTTGATGCATCCCGGATTAAGGCTTATCTCACGCCATGCCAGCTCTCTTCCGACGATTTCAGCCGCAATCTTATATATCTCCGCACTTTCTGTTGCATCTCCGTAAAGTGCCGTAATGTTGTCGTAAATTTTATCGGCAGCACCAAGATAGTTATATGCTCGCTCAAACCATTTCCTTATTTTTTCGTTTGTTTCCAGTACCCTGAGCTTGTTTTTTCTTATACCGGCTTCGTCCCAATAATCGCCGAGATGTACGATGCTGTCCACCGCTCCCGGACTTACCGGATCTACCACATGAGGGCTCGTCGCATCTATAAATGCGATTTTCCTGTCACGGAGCACTATGCCATCAAGCGAGTCCGGATCCGATGAGCAGTGCATAAAATCCACATCCTCACCTTGCTCAAAAAACTCATCGGCTATCGCTCTCATAAACGATGATTTGCCCACTCCGGGCCCGCCTTTGATGCACATTATTCTATTTGCCTCACGCTGGCTCAAAATGTATTTGTAATACGAAAAAAATCCCTTGGGTGTATTGTTTCCCGGGTAAATATGTCTTGCTTTCGCCACGCTCCACATCCTCCTTCTCTGTCTCACATATTTTATGCTGAAGAAAAGAAAAAAGTGCAGACGCTATAATTGCGTCCGCACCTCAGGCTGCCTGCCTTTCATAATATCATACATTACGATCTTTGCTGTTTCCTTATACGGAAGCAGGAATATATATCCGAGTCTTAATGCCAGCAAGAGCATATCAAACATAAACATTGTCATGCTACCGCTCCCGGCAAACACCGACGAAAATCCCAGCCCTATATTGCCGCTTTCGAGTACAGTATCGAGCATTCCCGAATTTATAAGCGCACTTGTCATGGCAGACACTGTCGAAATACTGAAAAGCGCCGATGGAAGCGATGCTAAAATATCCCATCCTATAAACGAAAGCTTAAGACAAAAAAGCTTAGCTATATTCGAGCGCATCATTCGCTTACTTTCATTTACAATATCAGGAATAGTCATATCCGGATTGTCGATCAATATATAAAACGACTGGCTGTATCTGAATGCTGCTATTATTCCCGGTATAATAAACAAGAATGTCCATAAGCATACGAACAGATTTATATAAAGATAAAGCCCTATTGTTTTAAGCACTCTTTCAAAGCCGTCAAACAGCTGCGTATAATCAGCCTTTTCTTTTCTGAACAGATTGATTATAAAAAGCGAATATCCGTAAGCAAAAGCTCCTGTGACAAGCAATGTATACAGACTGCTTGCCAAGCCTCCCGTGAACATCACATCGAGTACCGATGCCGGAACATATATAAATGCAAGATATATCAGCGACGCCACAGCAGCTTTTGTCCAGACTCCAGCAAGCGATGCTCTTGCTCTTCTGCGGATTTCGCTACTTGGCAGATATACTATAATATTTGGAATATTTGATCTTGATTGGTTCATTTTCTCTCCTCCGTATACCTTGCAAGAAAGTCAGCTACGCTCATTGGATTTTCAGCGGTAGACTTCCTTGTTATTCCGGAGATATCGCAAGCGAGACTCCTTCATAATAAGAAAGTCAGCTACGCTCATCAGATTTTCAGCAGAAGGCTTTCTTGTTATTCCGGAAATATTGCAGGCAATATTTCCTCCGCAATAAAAATCATTATACCATTATGATATTGCACATGACATCTTCGCTGTCAAAAAAAGCATATACATATTCGATAAATATATGATATCATATATTTGCGGATAAGCATCAATGAAATTTTATCATTCTGTTGTTTTTATACCGCTGCTGATTTCCTTTATATGCTTACTGTCGTGCATCACGAACAGTACGAGGCTTGCGAACTGCCGTAAGATTACACACCGTCATAAGCACATAATCAAGTCGTGACTTATATAAAAAGCATTATAAATTAAAATACGATTTATTACAATGTAAAATATCAAATCCAAAACATTCTCGGCACACGATTATTTATCGCTGCTGCCGAAATATACTTTATTATCGCACTTAATAAAATTGTATGAGGTGGTATAAATGAAAAAATGCGCAATCATCCCTGCTTATATTGACGGCAATGTTAACGAGCTTCTTCCTTATCCCGAAGATTATTATATTATATGTGCTGACGGCGGCTATGCAAATGCCGCAAGCGCCGGTATCAAGCCGGATTTAATCATCGGTGACTTTGACTCGTATGGCGGCGAGCTTCCGAGCGATATACCTATTCAAAGGCTGCCTGTCGAAAAAGACGACACCGACACCGGGCGCTCCGTTGCTTTTGCTATCGAACAGGGCTTCGACGATATAACCATCATCGGCGGTATAGGCGGACGCTTCGACCACACTATTGCCAATGTACAGACGCTTGCGGGCGCATGTACATGCGGTATCAATATCCGCATGGTTTCTCTCGGCAACGAAATCACCTGCGTCAAGAACGGCACTGTAACAATACCTTGCCGTCCCGGCTGGAAGCTTGGCATATTTTCTCTCAGCAACGAATCTGTCGGTGTGGATCTTGACGATGTATATTATTCACTCAAGGATGCATCTCTTACCAACCTCTTCCCGATAGGTGTCAGCAATGAGTTTCTTCCGGGCAAGGATGCTAAAATCACTGTACGCAGCGGTATGCTTCTAGTTGTCATATCTCAGGATTGATCGATATACGGAGATGTATAAATTCAAACAATTATATCCGAACGATTAAAAAGCATATTATAGCTAGTTATATTGGTGTATTAAGCTGCACTTGCTGTTTTTCGACTGCATACTAAAAGGGCTGCCCGAGATGGCAACCCTTAATTTTGTTTTTGCATCTGCCTTGAACAATCGGCTTATGCCTGTCCCTGCACTATTTGCACTTGAATTCAGCTGCTCTCTTTTCGAGGAATGCAGTCATTCCCTCAACCTTATCCTGTGAAGCGAACGGAGCTGTGAACATTTCGATTTCAAACTGGCTTGCTGTCTTCATATCG
>CAYRZK010000155.1:0-3525 GCA_964428785.1 uncultured Oscillospiraceae bacterium
GACGGTGACCTTTCTGGTCGTGACATAGCTACCATCGCCAAGGCGCTCAATTTCAAATGCCATCCGGATGCAATGTGTGTATCGGGTATTCAGGCTGGACACGGCGTGGACAGCGCACTTCTCGAAATAATGAAAACGGCTGTACCGGATATGCCTGTTTATGCAAATACAGGCTGCAAGGCGGAGAATATTGCAGAAAAGCTCACATATTGTGACGGCGCTTTCGTAGGTACAAGCTTTAAAACGGACGGCAAGTTTGAAAACGGTGTGGACGAAGCGAGAGTAAAGGAATTTATGGACATCGTGAAAAGCGTGCGCACACGCTAAAAGGCTCGAAGCTTACTTGATGCAAGCTTAATATAAGCCTCCTATGCAGCGGTGCAGACCTTAAAAAATAAGAAGATCAACGACCCGATTAGGCGCTGTGTTCCCAATAAGCTTGATAACCTTATATCACAATGATGCGAAAGTACAAAGAGCATAAAGGGGAGTTGACAGAAAAATGAAAAGGAGAAAAGCAATGGCAATATATTTCATGGGTATAGATGTTGGTACATTTGAAACAAAGGGCGTTCTTGTGGACGGCGATATGAGCGTTGTAGCAATACATGCGGAAAAGCACGGTATGGAAAATCCTCAGCCGGGATATTTTGAGCATGATGCCGAAGAAGTATGGTGGGGAGATTTCTGCAAGGTATCAAAAGCCTTAATTGAAAAATCCGGAGTAGACCCTGCCGATATTAAATGCGTCGGTGCAAGCGCACTTGGCGCAGATCTCGTTCCGGTTGATGAAAACTGCGTTGCGCTCCGCAAGGCTATCCTTTACGGAATAGACGCAAGAGCGCATAAGGAATGGGATGAAATGTATGCAAAGTACGGAAGAGAGGAAGTACTCAAGTTTAACGGGCGTCCGCTTGTAGCGAACGATGTGCCGCCTAAAATCCTTTGGATTAAGAACAACGAACCTGAAATTTACGAAAAAACATACAAGTTCTTAACAGGCTCGTCATATCTCACAGCAAAGCTGACAGGCGAATATGTAATCGACAGATTTCTCGGTTACGGCGGATTTACACCTCTCTACGATCCGGAAAAGGGCGATATAGACTACAGATATATAAACGATTTCTGCCGTCCTGATCAGGTAGCGACACTTCACGATAATACAGATATCGTGGGAACGGTACATGCCAAGGCAGCAGCGGAAACAGGACTCCTCGAAGGCACACCGGTAATTACCGGCGCTGACGATTCGGGTGCGGAAGCAATATCAACGGGAATACTTGAAGTCGGAGATTTTATGGTACAGATAGGCTCGACACTCTACTTTATCGGCATTGCTGATCACCTTGCCCGTGACCAGAGAATATGGGCAGGCGGCTTCCTTATCCCAAATGCGAACAGTATTCAGGGAGGAACAAATGCTGCCGGAACATTCACACGCTGGTTCAGAGACAATCTTTACTTTGATGCGCTCAAGCTCGAACAGGATGGCGGTCCTGATGCATATGAAACAATGATGGAGGGACTTGCGGATATTCCGGTAGGCTCTGACGGAATAATATGCTTGCCATATATAGCAGGCGAAAGAACGCCGATAAACGATCCGCTCGCAAGGGGCGCAATCTTCGGGCTCAGAATAGACCATACACGCACACACATTTATCATGCAGCGCTTGAATCGATCGCATACGGCATCAAGCACCATTTCGACATTTTCAAAGAAAACGATGTTGAAGCTAAGAGAATATTCGCAGCCGGCGGCGGTACCAAGAACCCTATCTGGATGCAGATGATTGCCGATGTTATGGGCATAGAAATTCATACTGCCGAGGTTGGAGTAGGCGCAGCTTACGGCGATGCACTCATGTGTGCCATTGCAACGGGTCATATTGAAAAATTTGCCGATATCAGAAAGCATGTGACAGAGGGCACACTCTATACTCCGAACATGGAAAACCACGAAAAGTACAAGAAGTATTATGACAGCTTCTTAAAGCTTTACGAGGTAACAAAGGATATCGCACACGAGCTTTAATTAAATAAAAATTTAATTCTCTCATGTATAAGCGCCCGTCTGTAATCTGCGAGAGCAGTATTCAGGCGGGCAGCTGCATTTTACAGCATTCGGACTGCGGTACTGCATTTATACGGCTATGAATAGGCAACATTAAGCGTTGGCACTACAATATCCGCACTGATTACGAAGCTTACGAATACTCGGTAAGCAGTCGGTAACAAAGTGATTGCAGCTGCATTTTAGTATGTTTTCGAGAAGCTTAAAAATCGAAAAGCCTATCGGTCTTAGACGATGGATGGCTCGCCGAAACATTTAAACAAGATAATAAATGAGTAGCTTGCAAAATTTCGGAGAAGCATTAAAATATTGATAGAAGCATTACAATGAAAGGAGAACAAATATGGCATTTTTAGATAAAGTACAGTCTGTCGCAAAGACTGTCGGGGAAAAAGCAGGAGACGCTGTGGAAATTACAAAGATTGAAGCAAAAATCATGGGAGAGAAGAAAACGCTGAATGAAAATCTCCAAAAGCTCGGTCAGTATTATTATGACAAGCATATCGCAGGCGAGGCACTTGAAGAGGATGCGGAGCTCATCTGCACAGAGATCACGGCAAGCAAGTCCAAAATCGACGGCTATGAGACAGAGAAGCAGAGAGTAAAAACAGGCACAGATACAGAATAAAAGAGTATATCGCAGGCAGCAAGGAAGTGAGTGCCGGTTATTTAGTAATATCAAGGCCTGTGATAAAAACAATATATAGCTTCGCAAATTCTCGTATGCACAATGCAGGAATTTTTATGTTTAAATTGTGCCGGAAAATGGTAAAATTATGATTGACAAAACGGTTAGCAAGGGGTAACATATATATGTTAGTTAGCAAAGCCTAACTTACATATAATAAATGGAGGCTATCATGAATTTAAGAGACGCTGAGGCGGGAAGAGAATATATAATTAAAAATATTATGACCGATGACGAAGAGCTTGATGCGTTCCTGTTTTCTCTCGGATGCTACAGCGGCGAGCTTATCACCGTGGTAGCGCATAAAAAGGGCGGATGCGTGGTATCCATCAAGGATGGGAGATACAGCATAGATTATCAGCTTGCGGAGGCTATTCAGATATAAGAAGTATATAAGCATAGGTATATGGCGGAAACGCCATATATATTTTGGCAGCGGGTTAGCAACAACTAACCTTTTTAAAAGACCACAGGTTAGCAACAACTAACTTATGTTTTTGGAGATGGGTTAGCAGTAACTAACAAAATATTGTGCAGAATAAATAGGTGCGGCGCCGAAAAATAAACCGATAGTGAACAATTCGCCTTATGCACATGTCGGGAATTCGGAAATAAGAGAGGATGCCGACAGAGCGAAAGACTGCACCAAAGAAAACAAGCCAAGGAATATTAATTCACATAAATAATTTACTTACATAAAAGGAGGAAACCTCAATGAGAATTGCATTAACAGGTAACCCGAACAGCGGCAAGACCACAA
>CAYRZK010000156.1:0-3482 GCA_964428785.1 uncultured Oscillospiraceae bacterium
GAGCGGGAGCGCTTAATCAAGCGATTAAGGCTGTTGCAATAGCAAGGGGCTTTGTTGCACCGAGCGGCATCGATGTTGTGTGCGTGCCGGCATTTACGGATATACAGATTGAAGGCGAAGAACGAACGGCGATTAAGCTTATTGTTGAGCAGCGATGATAAATCAACGATAAAATGCGGTCGATAAAGCGATATGCGCATAGAAAGACAAAGAAAATTGTGCTTATGAAAAGCTTTTCAAAGCGTTTTGCACAATGAGCAAATCAAAAAATAAGTGCTGTCATGCTATTACATGGCGGCATTTTGTTTTATCATGTAGGAAATATGGTTTGTAATATTTCCGAAATAGCAAGAAAGGCTGTCGTGAGAAGTTCAATTGACGCAGCTAGCTTTTTTATAGAAATCCGTGGCGAGTGAGCTTGTTTTAGCTTTTTGCCATATATCGGAGAAAGTGGATGAGAAAATAATATCGAGCCGCTACACGGCTGTACTGATATTGGCATCGAAAATAAGTTGTAAAGTGAAAATCAGAATTAGCACTGCTTTAAACTGTTAAAGGCTTGAAAAAGAAAATGGCGTATGGTATATTGTAAAGTATTAAATATGTGTAATGTTTTATGAAAGAGAGAAGGTTATGACATCAAACGGTTTAGAAAAAAAGTACGGTCTTCTGACTGCAATAGCTATGGTAGTCGGAATAGTAATCGGAAGCGGCGTATTCTTTAAGGCGCAGACGGTTCTTGAAAAAACAGGCGGTGATATGCCGCTCGGTATTATGGCATGGATAATCGGAGGCGTTATCATGCTTATTTCGGTACTGGCATTTGCCACTATGGCGACCAAGTACGAGAAAGTAAACGGAGTGGTTGACTATGCTGAGGCCACTGTAAGCGAAAAGTACGGATATTATGTCGGCTGGTTTACAGCAACAGTGTATACTCCGACCTTAACATCGGTGCTTGCATGGCTTACCGCAAGATATACGCTCGTATTTATCACATCGACTTTTCCGAATTTTAAGCTTGCGATTCCGGCAAGCGAGGGTGGTTGTGTGACAGGCCCCGAATGTATGGCACTCGCACTTGTTTTTATGTGCATAGCATATGCTATGAATGCACTTTCGCCGATAATTGCCGGGAAATTCCAGGTAGCGACAACAATAATTAAGCTTATACCGCTTCTTTTAATGGCAGTAGTGGGAATAGTTGTAGGTCTTATGTCCAAGGATGCAGTGCTTGTGCATAATATGACGGCGGCGCCGCTGAATGATACTCAGCACGGAAGCCCACTGTTTGCGGCAGTTGTTGCAACAGCCTTTGCTTACGAGGGCTGGATTATAGCGACTTCAATAAATGCGGAGCTCAAGGATGCTAAGAAAAATCTGCCTATCGCTTTGATTGTAGGAAGTATAATAATCGTAGGTGTATATATTTCATATTATATAGGTGTTGCGGGCGGAGCAACTGTTGAAGAGCTCATAAACCACGGTGCTACAGTAGCATTTACGAATGTATTCGGAACAACGATAGGCGCAATCTTAAATCTGTTTATTGCAATATCCTGCATGGGCACGCTCAACGGTCTGATGCTTGGATGCACAAGAGGTTTTTATGCGATTGCTGCTCGTGGCAGAGGTCCTAAGGCTGATGTGTTTAATAAGATTGATGAAAGCACAAATATGGCAAACAATTCGGCTATAGTCGGATTATTGCTCTGTGGTTTTTGGTTTTTCTTCTTCTACGGTTCAAATCTTGCACCTCAGGCATGGTTCGGGCTGTTCGGCTTCGATTCATCGGAGCTGCCGATTATTACGCTTTACGGAATGTATATTCCGGTATTTATCGGTTTTATGAGAAAGGCAACGGATCTATCGCCTGTGAAAAGGTTTGTTATTCCGGGGCTTGCACTTTGCGGAAGTATATTCATGGTATTTGCGGCACTTTATGCACACGGTATTCAGCCATATCTTGCGGCTAAAGAGAACGGTGCGTTCGCTTGCCCGGTACTGTTTTATTTGATAATCTATGTGGTTATTATGCTGATAGGCACAAGATTTGTAAACGGCGCAAAAACAAAAAAATAAAAGCCGGAGGTTGAATGGAGGTTTAGTATGAGCGAGATTTCCGAAATCATAAAAAAATCGAGAAAAATCGTTGTGAAGATCGGAAGCAATGTTATTTCCGACGATGGAATGGTTAGCAAAGAAAGATTGAAAAACATCGTTGCTCAAGTAAAGTATCTTATGGACATGGGCAAGCAGGTGGTAATCGTATCGTCCGGTGCAGGTGTCTGTGGAGTGGGCGTGCTCAATAAATGGGGCAGGCGTGGAGATATGAATTACAGGCAGGCGCTGTGTGCTATAGGACAGGTAGAGCTGATGATGGCATACAAGGAATATTTCGGAGAATACGATATCCATGTCGGGCAGTTGCTTTTAACGGGAGAGGATTTCGGAGATCACAACAGACTTCTTCATATCAGAAATACACTTTTCACGCTTATTGACGAGGGAATAGTTCCGATCATCAACGAAAACGACAGCGTCTGCGTCGATGAAATTAACAGTATCGGTGACAATGATACATTGTCCGCACTCACAGCCAACCTCTGGTCGGCAGATATGCTTATAATAATGAGCGATATTGACGGTGTGTTTGACAAAGATCCGAAAACACACGCTGATGCAGGGCTGATTACCAAGATAACAAATATAGATGAAACGATGGGGCATATTGAGACCTCCGGCAAGAGCACATTCGGAACTGGCGGTATCATTTGCAAAATCGAAGCGGCACGGAGTGTAAATGAATTCGGTGCGTCGATGGTTCTTTTGAACGGAAAGAAAAAAGATATTATTATTTCTGCACTCGAAGGAACGGAGCATGGCACACTTTTTGCATGTGAATAGCTGCATGATGCGGTGAAAGGAGAAACAATATATGAAATATGGTTTTATCGGCGCCGGCAATATGGGCGGAGCGATTTTGAGAAGAGCGATTTCGAGCGGAAGTATCAAAAATAGTGATACAGCAGTGTTCGGAGTAAGACTCGATAAGCTTGAAAAAACAGGTAAGGAGCTTGGAGTTGCTACATATACTGAGGTTGAGGAGATTGTAAAGGATTGTGATTATCTGCTTTTGGGCTTTAAGCCGCAGATGTTCGATGAGGTGATACCTAAAATAGCAGCTGCATATGCCGAAAACAAGGTCATCATTTCAATGGCGGCAGCGATAAGCATTGCTTATCTTGAAGAGCATATCGGGAGCAATGCCAAGGTGATAAGGATTATGCCGAATACTCCGGCATTTCTCGGCTGCGGTATGATTTCAATGAGCAGAAATAAGAATGTTACTGACGATGAATTGAAAAATGCAATGGCTATTTTTGAAGCAACGGGAAGAGTAGAGGTTGTTGATGAGGAGCTTATCCATGCTGTAATAGGGGCAAGCGGAAGCAGCCCGGCATTTACATATATGTATATAG
>CAYRZK010000157.1:0-3481 GCA_964428785.1 uncultured Oscillospiraceae bacterium
CGAGGTAGATCCGCTTATGAGCAGCGTAGTGGTTGCTATGCCTCTCGAAGGAACAGATTCGCTTAAGGAAATCATAAATGAATGTATCGCAGAGCTTATTGCGGAAGATCAGATCGATGCATGGTTTGACGAATATGAAGAATATGCAAAGAGCATCGGAATTGAATAATTGTATCTGTAGACTTTAGAAATTGCAGGAGCTTGCAATTTGAGAAGCATTACGCTAAAATATCGAATGTATTAAACTAAAAACAAAATTTGAACTTTAATAATAGCCCTCGCCGACGAGTCGGCGAGGGACTATATATGAATGGAGCAGGCAATGGGAAAGTTAATCACATTTTTCACTAAAATGGGCAAGCTGTGGCTTAAATATAATAATGTATTTATAGACGGACTTATCGGAACACTTTGGATTTCGGTGGTCACAGTGGTCCTTGGTACAATACTCGGCACGATACTTGCGCTTATGCGTATGGGGAAGTTCAGACCGACACGCTGGTTGGCAACCGCTTATATAGAAGTGTTCAGAGGTACTCCGGCACTTTTACAGCTCTTTTTCTTCTGGATAGGGATGCCAAAGCTGTTCTCCGGCGTTACGGATACGCAGAGTATAGTGGCAGGGCTTGTGTTAAGTACAGCGGCATATATAGCAGAAATCATCCGTGCCGGTATAGGAGCAGTGGATAAAGGACAGTGGGAAGCAGCTATGAGTATAGGACTTTCCAAAAAGAATATGATGATAAGAGTTATTCTGCCTCAAGCGGTTAAGAATATTCTTCCGGCACTCGGTAACGAATTTATATCGACGGTTAAGGGTACATCTCTTGCATCAACATTTTTCGTCGGCGAGCTTATGACAAGTCAGAGAGTAGTTCAGTCGGCAACATATCTTGCACTCCATTCATTAACAATAGTCGGAATTATTTATTTCGCACTCAACTTCGTATTATCAAAGGGTCTTTTAATTTTGGAAAGGAGGCTTACTGTAAGTGACTGATGTAATTATCCGAACAGAAGATCTGCACAAAAGCTTCGGAAAGCTTGAAGTGTTAAAAGGAATTTCAACGGAAATAAAAAGGGGCGAGGTAGTGTCAATTATCGGGCCTTCCGGAGGCGGTAAGTCAACATTTCTGCGCTGTCTTAATCTTCTTGAAACACCAACATCCGGAAAAGTGTATTTTGAAGGTGATGACATTACTTCAAAGAAAATCGACATAACAAAGTATCGCAGGAGAATAGGCATGGTATTCCAGAATTTCAATGTTTTCCCGAATATGACCGTTCTTGAGAATATCACGCTTGCACCGATTCTTGAAAAAAAAGTGCCAAAAAAGGATGCGGAGCAGCAGGCTATGCAGCTTTTGGCAAGAGTAGGAATGGCAGATAAGGCGGATGAATATCCGAGAAAACTATCGGGAGGGCAGAAGCAGAGGCTTTCAATTGTGAGAGCACTTGCGATGGAGCCGGAGGTAATGCTGTTTGATGAGCCTACATCGGCACTTGATCCGGAAATGGTAAAAGAGGTTTTGAATGTTATAAGAGGCCTTGCAAACAGCGGCATGACGACTGTAATCGTAACTCATGAAATGGGCTTTGCAAGAGAAATCTCGGACAGAGTTATGTTTATATGCGACGGTATTATTAAAGAAGAGGGAAGCCCGGAAACTATTTTCACTTCACCTCGTGATCCGGCAACGATTAGATTTTTAAGCATGGTATTATAGGATTAAAGAATTGTAAGTTTTAGGTCGGGCGTATTGATGCCTGCGATTTCACGGCATGGCATGATTATGCATAAAGAAGGAGACTGTTAAATGACTGATATACAGACAATTAAAGAGCTTGTTGCGGCAAAATCCGAAGCGTCGATAAAAATGGCAAAGGACATATGGGGATTTGCGGAGCTTTCATTTGAAGAAACAAAGTCGGCAGCAGCGCTTATAGCTGCGCTTAAAGCAGAGGGCTTTGAAATAGAAGAGGGTATAGCTGATATACCTACGGCATTTACTGCTACATTTTCAAACGGTACAGGAAAGCCTGTAATGGGACTTCTTGCCGAATATGACGCACTTGACGGACTTTCGCAGAGAGCGGCATCGCCTGTTCAGGAAGCCGTTGAGGGCTGTGCGGCAGGTCACGGCTGCGGACATAATCTTCTTGGCGCAGGCTGTTATGCAGCTGCTGTAGTGATTAAAGATTATTTGGTTCGTGAAAATGCAGACGGAACGGTTATATTTTACGGATGCCCTGCTGAAGAGGGCGCAGGCTCAAAACAGTTTATAGCAAGAGCAGGCTATTACGACAAGTGTGATTTTGCGGTAAGCTGGCATCCGGGAACGGTGAATGAAGTGCCAGCAAAGGGTATGGTAGCGATTATGGGCGCTAATTTTGTGTTTGACGGAGTGGCAGCACATGCCGGAGGTTCTCCGCATCTCGGAAGGTCGGCACTCGATGCATGTGAGCTTATGAATGTTGGCTGCAATTACTTAAGAGAGCATATGATAGATGCGGCACGTATTCATTATGCGTATTCCGATGCAGGCGGAACAGCGCCGAATGTAGTACAGAATCATGCCGTTATTAAGTATGAAGTACGTGCACCGAAGGTGAGCCAGGTACAGGAGCTTTTTACAAGAGTTGTAGATGTGGCTAAAGGTGCTGCGCTTATGACCGGCACAAAGATGGAATATGAGATTACTATGGCATTTTCCGATTATGTGGCAAATAAGCAGCTCGCATCTGTAATGAACGATGCATTCTATGAGCTCGGTGCGCCTGAATGGACAGAAGAAGATTATAAGCTGGCAACGGAGTTCCTGCGTACATACAATAAGGCGACGCAGAAGAATATAAGAGAAGAGCTTGTAGAGGTGTTTGAAACGGAAGAAAAGCTTGCCGAAGCTTTGCAGAAACCGCTTCATCGTGAAATAGTAGCCTTTAATCCGAAAGAGTTCAGATATGAATCCGGCTCGACAGATGTTGGCGATGCGGGATATGCTACGCCGACGGTTATGGCAAATGTAGCGACTTCGTGCCTCGGATGTGTAGGCCATTCATGGCAGTGGACGGCACAGTCAAATTCGGAAATAGGTATGAAAGGTATGCTGAGAGCAGCGGAGCTTATGGCGCTTTCATGCGTAAGAATTATGAAACAGCCGGAGCTTATAGCAGCGGCTAAGGCAGAGCTTGCCAAGAAAAACGGCGGTAAATATACTTGCCCGCTGCCTGATTATGTTACTCCGCCGATAGGTCGTTACTAAGATTGAGCTTACTGCCAAAGTACGGGCAAGCTCGAAAAACAAACTATAGAAGTATACTAAAAGTATAGTTCATCAGTTTAAGCTTTATCAAAAGTTATTTATTAAGAAAAAAGGGGACATGCCCGGCAAGCAGCATATCAATAAACTGCTTGCTCAGTATGTCCTCTTAAATATTTTTGGGCTTATTTTTTAAATTTCTCCGCCCAGATTCCATGCAT
>CAYRZK010000158.1:0-3445 GCA_964428785.1 uncultured Oscillospiraceae bacterium
ATATGGTATCGTTTGCTGAGTATGCGTTTAATAAGTCACATGCGGCAGCATATGCAGTAGTAGCTTACGAAACGGCATATCTCAAAACATATTATCCGACAGAGTTTATGGCGGCATTGATGACATCGGTAATGGGAGATGCCAAGCAGATTTCCAAATATATCAGAAACTGCGGTGAAATGGGAATAGAGGTATTACCACCGGATATTCTTGAATCTGACGGCAATTTTACAGTCAAAAATGGTAAGATAAGATTCGGGCTTTTGGCGGTTAAGAATGTCGGCGCAGGTGTTGCTGAGGCTGTTAAAAAGATGAGGGACGAGAAGGGCATCCCAAAGGATATTTTTAGGTTTATGAGCAGCATAGATATCCATGAAATAAACAAAAAAAGCCTTGAAAGTCTTATTAAGGCAGGAGCCTTTGACAGCTTGAATGAGAATAGGGCGCAGCATATGGCAGTATACGAAAGCCTGCTCGAATCGGCGCAGAGCAATTCCAAAAAAAATCTTGAGGGGCAGATGTCGCTGTTTGATATGACTGATATGACGGATGTTATGAGTGAGGCATCGGTGACGGGTGAGCTTCCTGATGTTGCCAATTTCTCGCAGGAGCTTCTTTCGGCGATGGAAAAAGAAATGCTCGGTGTATATCTCACACGGCATCCTCTCGGAGATTATAAAGAGCTGATACAGAGAGTAACTACCGCAACCTGTGAGGAGATCGCAGAAGCCGGAGAGGACGGAAGTATGATGCATGACGGCATGAGTGTGGTGATTGCGGGCATAATAAGCAGTAAAAAAACACTCATCGCAAAGTCAAATAAAATGATGGCATTCTTGGATGTTGAGGATTTGAGCAGCACGATCGAAGTTATAGTATTTCCGAATGTATATGAGAAATATCGCAGCCTTGTTGAAGAGGATAAGATAGTCGTCATAAAGGGCACGCTGAATTTTAAAGAAGAGGAGATGCCTAAGCTTCTTGCAGACAGTATCGTAGATATAAATGAGCAGATGCCTGTGAGAGACGGGAGAGATATGCCTGAAAATGGGAGCAGTAATGCTTCGTCACCTGCAAATACATACGAAAACAAGTCTGAATATATTGTCAAGCTTAGGATATCTGACACTCCGGAGAGGGAAAAAGAAATTCTCGGATATATTAAGTATATTCTCGGAGAATATAGGGGCAATGTGCCGGTAATCATATATATGAGCAGCAGTCCAAAGCCTCTCAGAGCTTCAAAAGAGCTTTGGACTTCCGCAAGCGACGAATTTATATCCAAGATGGAAGAAATACTTGGCAGTGAAAATGTCAAGAAAGAAAAATTATCGTCGCTGCATCATGCATGATAGTTTTTCGGCAGATATTGATTTTATAAGATACAATGATTATCCCCTCCGTTATGCCGTTTAGGCGGAGCATAACAGGGGATAATTATTTAATATTTTGGATATGCTCTTATTCTTCTGTTTCCTCATGGAGATCGATGCCGATATCGTTGTTTATGATGCTGCCGAAGGTTATTGCGCCGGAGCCGAATTTGGCTCGTATTGTGTCCATGGTGCGACCGAGCTTTTCACTGCTGCTGCGCATTTCCTCATCACGCCCGATAAAAGAAAGCTGGATGTCGTCGTCTTCATCGGTAAGGCTGATGCCGGTGATGGTGATGAGGCGTATTGGGGTTCCCATGCGCCATGATCGCTTTATAATATCCATTGCTGCCATGCTGATCTCATCGGCGGTATTTGTCGGGGCATCAAGTCGGCACTGCCTGGAAATGGTTTTTAGGTCGGTATTTTTAATATCTACTTTTACACCGCAGCATTTAAGGCTGTATTTTCTCAGCCTGCCGGAGACTGTATCGGCAAGCGACATGACAGCCGTTTTAATATCTTCTTCGGTAGTCAGATTGCGTTTAAAGGTGATACCGTTTCCTACTGATTTGATTTTTTGCTTTTCGGAAGCAAGTGCAACAGGGCTGTTTTCAAGTCCGTTGGCGTATTCGTACATCATAAGACCGTGCTTGCCGAACTGCTTTTCAAGCCAGTCTTTATCGGAAACAGCCAGATCCCCGATTGTTTTTATACCGAAAAGACGGAGCTTTTCGGCAGACGCTTTGCCGACGAAAAAAAGCTCGGATATGGGGAGCGGCCACAGAAGCTCCCGAAAATTGTTTCTTGTAATGACTGTTGTGGCGTCAGGCTTTTTATACTCCGAACCCATTTTGGCAAAAACCTTGTTAAACGATACACCTACCGAAAGCGTGAGTCCAAGCTCGGCTTTTACGGTATTTCGTATAGTGTCGGCTATTTCTTTGCCGTCGCCGAAAAGGGTACGGCTGGCGGTAACATCAAGCCATGATTCGTCAATGCTGAATGGTTCAACCATATCGGTAAATCTGTAATAAATGTCATTGATCATGCGGCTGTATTTGCGATATTTTTCGTGATGTGGGCGCACCAGTCTCAGATCAGGGCATTTTTTTTTGGCTTGCCAAATGGTTTCGGCAGTGATGACACCTGCTTTTTTGGCAAGCTCGTTTTTGGCAAGAATGATGCCGTGCCTGCTTTCCGGGCTGCCGCATACAGCCATGGGCACATCACGAAGCTCAGGATGATCAAGAAGCTCCACAGATGCAAAAAACCCGTTCATATCACAATGTAAAATAACTCTGTCCATGCCTTTAGTATATAACAAAAAATTACCTTTGACTACTTTTGAACCTAATTTACTTTTAATGGAATCGGTTTTGTGCTAAAATATTATTATACAAAAGACAACAGTTTTAGAGGTGAAAAATTTGAGAATTTGTAATATAGTAGCAGGTGTTTTATTTGTACTTACAGCAGTTTGGGTATTTGCAAACAGGGGCGTTGCATTTGTCGCTCTGGCATTCGTGCTCGGACTTGTGATGATATTCGGAGGCATCGTGTCTCTCGCAGCATATTTCAAGGAATGTATCGGCAAGCTGCATTTGAGCTATATTCTTGCCGACGGTATTATTGCGCTAATTCTTGGTATCGTGGTAATTACAAACAGGCTCGTAACTGATGTTGAGGTGCCGCTTGTATTTGGACTTGCCATAATATTTACAGGTACCACAAGGATAATGACAGCTTTTAATATAGGAAGAAGGGTGCGTATGCGCAAATATGTGCGTATACTCGGTATTGTTGATCTACTGTTCGGAGTGTATATGTTTTATAATGCCTCCGTGATGGGAATTCACAATATCACGCTTGTAGCGATAAGCTTCATGCTCCAGGGAATAAATATCATAAGCGGCGGTATTGAGATGCCTAAGGAGAGAGGCTTTATCAATAAGCATGGCAAATCCAAGAGGAGAAAAAGACAGAAGGCAGCGGCGGAAGCGGCTGTCAAGAAATCTTCAAAGGAAATGAGGGCGGCTGCCCGTGCCATTGCATCAGGCACTGATCTTGCA
>CAYRZK010000159.1:0-3412 GCA_964428785.1 uncultured Oscillospiraceae bacterium
GGCCTGAGCCGCACCGCATGTTGAAATAACCTGTTCAGGATCGAATGTCAGTCCGTTTTCTCTTTCATATTTGTCGCATACCGCCTGTCTGAAGCTGAGCGGGCCTGCATAATCCGCATATGTAGTAAAGCCATCATCGAGAGCCTTCTTACATGCGTCTATGATATACTGTGGAGTAGCGAAATCCGGCTGTCCGAGTGTGAATTTATGAAGCTTTTTTCCCTCTGCCTCTAACTGAACAACTTTAGCGCTGAGAATTCTTATTTTTGAAAGCTGAAGCGTTTCTAATCTATCTGCCGTATTCATGTTTATCTCCTTTATCATCTATCATTATATATTTAATATTCAGCAATATTTTTACAGTGCGGAGCAGCCTGCATGTGATCACGCACGACCGCTCCGTCGATTATTGAAATTTGGTTTGCAGAAATTTTCAAATTGTATTAATTGTTTTATTTATAAGCCTTATCTGTAAGCTGTACCTATTGACTGCCGTAAGCAGCCATTGCACGCACTTATACGCTTTCGTAGCCTATCTTGAGTGCTCTCTGGTTGGCTTCGTTAAACTTAGCCTTGCCATGCTCTGTAAAATACTTATCAATAGCTTCGCTGCATCCCTCAAAAGTCATGATGCCTGTCTTTTTGATGATAGCACCGATCATAACCATGTTAGCTCCCTTTGGATTCTGAGCTTCCTCTGCGAGCGCAGCAGTGTCAACCATAACAACATTGATATCGTCTCTGTATGTTCTTTCGCCTACTGTTGAAGTGTTTACGAAAAGATATCCGCCCGGCTTGATTGAAGCCTCGAACTTGTCGATAGCAGGGCCGCTCATTCCTACGAGAATGTCTGCTTTCTTTGCAAGCGGTGATGCGATTCTCTTGTCGCTGATCTTGATAGTGCAGTTAGCTGTACCGCCTCTCATCTGAGCTCCGTATGATGGATACCATGTGAACTGGTTTCCTGTTTCAAAAGCGCAGTATGAAATAAGGATACCTGTTGTAATAATTCCCTGTCCGCCGAATCCGGCACAAATGATTTCCTTAAGCATTATTTTGCGCTCCTTTCAATAAATTCTCCGATAGGATACTTCTCCAATACCTCATTCTGGATTCTTTCAAGAGACTTAGCTGCTGACATACCCCAGTTTGTTGGACATGGAGCGATGATTTCAACAAGTGAGAAGCCCTCGCCTGCCATCTGCTTTTCAAAAGCCTTTCTGATCATCTTCTTTGTCTTATTGATATTTACTACTGAATCAACTGATCCTCTTGCGAGATAAGCGATATCCATATCTGTATAAAGCTTTACGATATCGATAGGATTTCCGTTGAGCTCCTTATCTCTTCCTGCAAGTGATGTTGTTGTCTTCTGTCCGAGAAGAGTTGCAGGTGACATCTGTCCGCCTGTCATACCGTAGTTTGTATTGTTGATTACGATAGCCGTAACCTTTTCATCTCTTGCCGCTGTATGGATAGTGTGCTGCATACCGATTGAATATGTAGCTCCGTCGCCAGCGTATGAGAATACGAGCATATCCTTTCTTACTCTCTTGAAGCCTGTAGCTGTAGGGATTGCTCTTCCGTGTGCTCCGGAGAAGCTGTGTCCTTTCTGTACCATCTGCATATTTGCGCCGCATGCAAGGTCATGGAAGATTACGAAGTTGTTTGCAAGACCCATTTCTTCAACTACTTCAAAGATAATTCTTGTTGCGATACCGTGTCCGCAGCCCTGGCAGCACGCATGTGGTGCTGTACCCTCCATAATTGCCGGAATCTGAATATTCTTTACTGCCATGTCTTATACCTCCTCAGCCTGTCCTGCGATAATTTTTTCAGCTGTTTCAACAACAACATCTGAATCAGGTACTACTGCGCAGCTGAAATATCCGTATACAGGAATATTACACTTAGTTGCAAGCTTAATATCCGGAACCATCTGTCCCTGTAAGCTCATTTCTACAGCAAGAAGTCCCTTTACATTCGGATTAACTTCTTCAAATGCCTTTACCGGGAACGGCCATGCTGTGATAAGTCTTACGAGACCGAGCTTGATGCCGTTTTCTCTTGCTTTTTCAACAGCTTCTTCACATACTCTTGATGAGATACCGTATGCAACACATACTACATCAGCATCTTCGACCTGAATGTTTTCCCATCTCTGCTCGTTTTCTCTCATTGCATTCCACTTAGCAACTACCTTAGGGCCGTATACATCGTTGTACTGAGTCATATAGCCTGCTGCTGCCTTACCTGCTTCGCCATCCTTGAGCGGCATGAATGTCCAGTCAAACTGATCGATGTCGTGTTCCTTAAGATCAGGAAGCTCTACACCCTCCATCATCTGTCCGATGATAGCATCTGTCATAATAACTACAGGGTTTCTGTACTTCTCAGCAAGGTCATATGCTTCCTGTACGAGCTCTACTTCTTCCTGTACCGATGCCGGTGTAAGAACGATGTATCTTGAGTCACCGTTTCCGCCGCCGTGTACTACTTCTTCATAGTCTCCCTGTGATGCGCCGATACCGCCGCATGCACTTCCGAGTCTCTGTACATCTACGAGTACCGATGGAATTTCACATCCGCAAAGATATGACATACCCTCGTGGAAAAGTGCAAAACCAGGACCTGCCGATGTTGAGAGTACTCTTGCTCCACCGAGTGCTGCTCCCATAAGCATATGAAGACCTGTAAGCTCATCCTCTGTCTGAATGAGTTCTCCGCCTACTTCATGCATTCTCCATGAGAGATATTCAAGAACCTCTGTCTGCGGAGTGATAGGATATCCGCTGAAGAAACGGCATCCTGCACGAAGCGCAGCTTCTGCAAGGGCTTCGTTACCCTTCATTATTGCTCTTTCTGCCATGATTAGTCCTCCTTCTTAATCTTGATTGCATAATCAGGGCACATTGTGTAGCATGAGCCGCAAGCAATACAATCAGCTTCATTAAACTTTACGATTTCGTAACCCATCATGTTGAATTCGCCTGAAGGAGTTACACATTTCTTAGGACATGCATTAACACAGTAATGGCAGCCCTTGCATCTTTCTGCATCATAAGTAATCGTTACCATTGTCTTCTCCTTTATATATCGCCTTTAAAATCCCAATTTTCAAAGGGTTAAATTTACTCCCGACTCGCCTCGTATCTCCGCTGCAATTACAAAGCCGCATTGCAGCGAGCAAAAGCATCGGAGACACGAATATGAATCAGGAAAAAATTTTTATTAGTTTAAGCCTGTAAGGTCGAGCTTTCTCTTACCTGCCTTGCAAGCCTTATCATGACGGCGTGCGCAGAATGCAACGAGTGCTCCCACTACGCAGTTGATGATAAGAACAACGAAAATCATTGTGTATCCTGTATTACCGTACTTGTCAAGGAATCCACCGAATAATCCCGGGAAGATG
>CAYRZK010000160.1:0-3408 GCA_964428785.1 uncultured Oscillospiraceae bacterium
CAGTTGCGATAACATCGAACTTGCCCTCGCAGCCTGCGATTTCAAACGGTCTTACTACTTCTCTCTTAACGATTTCCTTTGCTCCGAAATAATCATCAAGACTCTTCTTGTTTACGATGATGTTACCAGTTCCAGGGATAAGTCTTACTCTGGCTACTGATGACTTTCTTCTGCCTGTTGCAGCATACTGAATTTTTGCCATTTCTTATTTCCTCCCTCTTAGAACTTCCATACTTCCGGCTTCTGAGCAGCATGATTGTGTTCAGGGCCTGCATAAACCTTTAACTTCTTGAACATCTGTCTTCCGAGTGCTCCGTCAGGAAGCATACCCTTTACAGCATGTCTGATGATTTCTTCCGGCTTTCTTGCCTGTAACTTTTCAAAAGTCATCTCTCTGAGACCGCCCGGATATCCGGTGTGTCTCTTGTAGATTTTTTCTTTTCTCTTCTTGCCTGTTACTTCTACCTTTTCAGCGTTGATAACGATTACATAGTCTCCGCAGTCAACATGAGGAGTGTAGATAGGCTTTTTCTTTCCACGAAGGATCGAAGCCACTTCCGAAGCAAGTCTTCCGAGAGTCTTGCCTTCAGCATCGATTACATACCACTTGCGTTCTACTTCATGTGGCTTTGCAATAAATGATTTCATTTTTCTTCCCTTTCTGCCTACTGGGATTGTTTTCTTACAATCTGTTTCGGCTGTACCTACTCGGTTTGCCGCATACGGCAAGCTGTTTCGGCCTACTAAAATTATTAGTTTGAAGCCCTTGGACGGAAGCCCATCCGGTGCTTCATATCAGTCTGCAAACCGCAAGGCTCAAACCGCTCTGCTAAATTTGCACACAAAAAACACACACTGACACGCAGTGTACTTATTCATTCTATACAAAGCAAGCTTCGTTGTCAATAAAGAAGTTACTTTCCATGCAAGCTTTTTGGGCAAAAGTTTTCGTTTCAAGAACTTTTCGCTTCATAATATTCTTGTATTCAAAACATTCGCACCATTCGTTATGGTAAAAACGGAATATTCACTATGAGCGGCACAAATACCGGCACGATAATCTGCGGCACAAGACCGCAAATAAACGAATAAATCGGAATATCGGTGCGACCTGTAGCTTTTTCCGTAAGAATCATGCCAACATCAGTCCCGGCAGTCCCGATAATTACGGCAGACTCAATATATCCGAAATGCTTTGCGACAAACGGCACAAGCATCATCCCAATCACTTCACGCATGACATTATGAAGAAATGCTATGGCGCTTACCTCCGCAGAATAATCCGCAATAAGCACCGGCGTCAGACTGTACCAGCCAAGCCCTGCTGCCGCTGCCATTGCGCCCTTTGCCGTAATCGGCAATATCAATGACGCTACCGCTGCACCTGCAAGCGAACCGATAATCATAGCTGCCGGAAATGCCAAAAGCCTAAGCCCCGTCTTTTTCAGATTTCCGGCAAGCTCCTTGTCCTGTCCCATCAAAATGCCTACCAAGAAGAGCATGATGCACAGTAATATTGTAATCGGCGTACCCATCAAAAAGTCTACGATTTCCTGCGAAAGCACCGCATATCCGAGTGCAGCTCCGACTATTATGGGAATTACAACCGTCCTTATCATTTCCGATCCCCCTCTCTGTTCAAACCGAGAAGCTTGCGAAATACAGTAACTGCCATAATGCTTCCGGCAAACACAAACATCGTAAGCACAACAGATGAAAGCCCGATCGAGCCAAGCGATGCCATTACCTCTTCATCAGCTCCTATGCGAGCGCCCATTATTGTCAAGAGAATTACCACAGCTGTCATCTGCGCCGCCGCAATCCCTTTAATTTCCTTGTTTTTCCTGCGAAAAACATATCCTGTCAGATATCCTAATCCGAGCATACTCATTAAAACAGGAATACTCATTTTACCGCCTGCATGATGTATTCGCATTAAACACATCAATGCTTCCTTTCTTTTCAAGTCCGTTATCACGGGCAGAGCAGCGCTTCGGACTTTCAATTTCTTACAGCTTACGGTCATCGACATCTTTGCCCGCACATTCGACAAAGCACATTTCCACAGCTGTCTCGTTAAATTCTAACACATGAGCATAAAAAATACCATACTTATGGCAGTATGGCATTTTACAGAGCTATCAATTCGCCTTATTCAGTTTTCATTTTCGAGCTCAGCCTGTATGCCTGCGATAAACTTTTTCCTGTTATCACCCCAATAGCCATGCGGACATACTATTTTATATTTCACTTCATACATACCGCTCGGTTCGCCGAAAAGTTTTCGTTTCGAAAACTTTTCGCATATATCCTCATATTCATCTAAGGGCAATGCTGCCGCAATTCGGCTGACCATTGCTCCATCCGGCAAATCGCCACCGCTCATTCCGAAAGTATCTATGTCTCCGATTACAAGACATCTTATTTCAACAAGCGGCAACGCTTCAACATCACTTGGCATCGCAAAATAAGGCTTTGTGCATACATTTTTGAGCCTTTTCATACTATCTATAAGCCTGATTGCATATCGTTTTGTTATTTCAAAATCATCAAAAACACCATGACCTGTACTATTTGCATTTTGTTTTTCGCACATTGCCCATTTCCTTTCATGTTTTCGTTTCAAGAACATTTCTATTTTAAAGTTTTCGTTTCAGAAAGTCAACATGCTCGAATGTTTCTGTTTCAGAAACACTACGCTATTATAATTTCCCGGTACATAAAATATATCACCTTGAAATCAGTTTTTAAGGTATGCATCAAGCCCATCATTTCTCTTATGATGCGATCTGCTGTTTTTACTGCACCCACGAGAACAAGCATATTAAATGCCGGCTCCCAGATATGGCTCCACGGGGGCACGGACGACAGTCGATGTTGCCGCATAAAAAATACCAGCCGGAAATTCCGGCTGGCAGAAAAATTGTATATTTTATATTTTTAGTTTTCGCTCTTAATATTATCCTAAAGCTACCATACCGAAAACGAGTGCGAAAAGCGCAACTGTTTCGCAAAGACCGACTACAGTGATATACTGCGAGAAGCCCTTACCTGTTTCAGCCAAAGCGTCAGCGCCCGCTGCGCCTGCTTTACCCTGTGCAACAGCCGAAACTGCCATAGCCACACCGGTTGCAATACCGAGTCCCAATAAGAATGCCGGATCTGCCGATGACGATTTCATCTGCTGCATTAAAAGAAAGCCGTAAATAGTCTGTGTAAGAGGCGCACCTGCGAAAACAGTAAGAATAAAAGGTGCTGTCTTATTGCTCATATAGCACTTCTTCCAAGCTCCGATTGATGCCTGCCCTGCAATGCCGATACCGATAGCCGAGCCGATTGCGGCGATACCCATTACCAATGCTGTTCCAAATAATCCAAAATTCATAATAATTCTCCTTTATAATAAGT
>CAYRZK010000161.1:0-3392 GCA_964428785.1 uncultured Oscillospiraceae bacterium
GATCTGTATGCCGTAGTATTCATCGGTGCGATCGGCGTTACCTGAAGCAGCTTCAGCCTCGGATCCACTATCGAACCTCCGAGCGAATAATTGTATCCTGTCGAGCCTGCCGGAGTCGCTATGAGTATTCCGTCGCCCGAAAAACGCTCTATAAAACTGCCGCCGATAGACATATTAAGATGAATACTATGCGAATTGTCGCTTTTGATTACTATTTCATTAAGCGCACGAAGCTCCGTCTCGACACCGTCAGCCGTCACAACGGCTTTAACGGTAGAAAGAGGCTGCAACGAATACTTGCCCTGCCCATAATTAAATATAAAATCATCAAGCTGCTCCGGCAAAATCTCCTGAAAAAATCCAAGATGCCCCGTGTTTATACCTATAAAAGGTACATGCGGAAACTCGAATTTATGAATAGCTTCAAGGAAAGAGCCGTCTCCGCCTATGCATACTATAAGCTCCGTGTTCTCTTCAACCTTGCCTGCAACAAAATATCCGCTTTTGTCAAGTTTTTTGGCAAGCATATCCTTTACCTTCTTGGATATATCAGTGCCGTTTGTATGAATATAAATCTTCCTCGTCATCGCTTGCCTTTTCTATACACTTTCCGTTCTGAGAATTTCTTCCACATATTCTCCGTCAGACGGTGTATCCACATATACAGTGCCTCTTTTTTGACTTGTTTCGGCGCCCTTTCCTATAACAAGCACAACACCGTTTTCCTCTGTTTCCATGATAGCTCTCCTGATAGCTTCACGCCTGTCAAGCACGATCTCATATGCTCCGCCCACTGCTGCAACATGCTTCGCAATTTCACTGCATATATCCTCTGTACGCTCTTCGCCCGGATCATCCTCCGTTATATACGAATAATCACAATATTTGCCGGCGATTTCACCAAGATCCTTTCTTCTGCCGAGTGCCTTATTGCCTGGCGCTCCGAATACCACCGATATTTTGCTGTCCGGATGAGCCGCTTTCGTTGACTCCGCAAGCGTTTCAAAGCTCATCTTATTGTGTGCATAGTCCACTATGATGCTGAGCTTTTTATTTTTAGGTGTATAGAGCTGCACTCTTCCCTCGACCTGAGCCTTTGCAAGCCCTGCCTGCATAGCCTCATACGGTACTCCGAGCGTCTTGCAGAGTGCTATTGCTCCAAGTGCATTTGAAACATTAAAGAGCCCCCACATATTGAGCACAAATTTTTTGTCAAATTCATCAGTCAATACTCTGAAAGTTATCTTTTCACCCTCTGTTTTTATATCATAAGCGAAAACATCCGCACATTGCTTAAGACCGAATGTAATAACATTTTTTGAACGCCGCTCTGCCTCTTCAAGGATGATATCTGCATTATCCGCATCAATATTCACTACTGCCGTCTCGCTCATATTGAACAGGCTCAGTTTGGAATTAAAATAGTCATTCCAATCCGGATGCTCTACAGGGCTTATATGATCCTCGCCTATGTTTGTAAAACAGCCTGCACTGAATTTTAATCCGTCAACTCTGTAATATTTAAGTGCTTGGCTCGACACCTCAACGATCGCATGCCTTATTCCCGCATCATATGCATTTCTGAGGTGCTGATATACATCAAAAGCTTCGGGCGTCGTTATTCTTGACGGCTCATCACTCACTCCGTCATATATTCTTATACTCGAAAGCATAGCCGGCAGAGGCTTTCCGAGACCTTTCATATATTCATCCAATATATACTTTACAAAAAATGTAGTCGTTGACTTGCCTTTTGTACCGGTAATACCAATAATTTTGAGCTCTGACGAAACATCGTTATGATAAAAGCCCGCAATTACCGCCATAGCTTTTCTTACATCCTTCACTATTATACAAGGTGCATCATTGTCATATTTCACTTCACTTACATAACATACTGCGCCGCTCGCCAATGCTTCGTTAAGGTATTCTTCTTTAAAATGGATACCCTTACACACAAACAGCGTTCCCGGCTTTATACCTATCGAATTGAACGAAATGTGCATTACCGCTTCTTCACCCTTACCATTCAACTCTGTATTTACAAGCAGCCCTTTATCGTTAAGAAGCGCTGCAAATTCGGATAACGAATGTCTTTCATCAAAGTTTCTCATATTTATCACCTTAATCCATGTATTTCTTATACTTATAGTAATGACCGAGCATAGACTTAGCCAGTCTGAGCTTTCTCTTAAATGTCATATCCGGCGCATAAAACAACGGATTTCTCATCTTGCCGTCCGCAATGAGCTTTTTCATCCTGTCTTTATACTCCTGCGGCTTTATATACTTGAATGCCACGCCCTTCGGGATCACCATCCAAAGATGTTCTTCCCTTACGACTTTAAACGGAATATCTTTATCTTCGATAAAATCATCCACCAGAAGCTCTGCAATATTCGCCCCGGCATTCGTTACATAGTAGTTTGAGCGTCCCTGTCTTGTGTTGATTTCAAACACCTTGTATTTCCCGTCTCTGCTGTCGTATTTAATGTCAAAGTTTGAAAAGCCCACATAATTCATATTTTCAAGCAGTGTTTTAAACTGTTTCTCGACCGTTTCGTTCGATTCTGTAATAATAACCGCATGATTTCCTATTCCGTGAGGTGTATGTTCTTCAAGAAGCACATGTCCGAGACACATCATTTTAACTTTGCCATGCTTGTCCGAATAATTGGTCAGCACTCTCATATATGTGTCATCTCCGGGAATAAAGTTCTGAATGATTATAGAATCCTCATAACCGGCTCCGTAAATATCGTCGAGCACACTATCTATCTCTTCTTTTGTATTTACCTTATATGCCTTCTTCTGTGTTGCAAACGGATGGCGCCAATATTCGATGCCGTCCGACGGCTTTACCGCAAACGGCCCGTCAAACGGAAGCTCATAATCGTGTCCCATTTCTTTTCGATGAACGAATGTATCCGGATAATCAACACCTATTTCTTCACACATAGCATAGAATTTTTCCTTATTGATAAGCTCGTTCATCATATCGATAGGTATATATGGCGCTATTACATTTTCGGGATAATTTTCCTTGTTTGCGCTGATAAGCTGTATATAATTATCTCCGCAGCCCAAGAGAAAAATAGTTTCGTCTTTATGCTCCTCCGCAAACTCAAGGACGAGTTTCAGGAATGTCTCCTGAACATCGGCCTCCGGGTTTGCTTTATATTCAACCATTTTGCTTTCTGCAAGCGGCATAGTGCCGACAGCAGCTTTACCTATTGCGTATGTTTTTATACCGTACGCTTCATGAAACGCTCTTGCAACGCTGTAAACATTGATATCTGCTGCAAATAAAAGCGGAACAAAGTTCTTTTTCATCTGTGATAGTCTCCCATTGTATTTCAATATTGTATTTTTAATTATCTTAACTATATATT
>CAYRZK010000162.1:0-3383 GCA_964428785.1 uncultured Oscillospiraceae bacterium
ATCCTCCGCATAATGCCAAAGTCTGATTACCTGCTTAGCCTCTGCACCGCCGTTTTGCTCGGCATAGTTTTCAATACAGTCCATCCAGTTTTCGTAAGTGACAAAGCTTCTGTCCGAAATGTCATTGCCATATGTTGTAAAAATAAGTGAAATTCCGGCATTTACGATTTCCGGCATCTGATTTCTTGACACATCTACGGAATATTCCTTGATACCGTCTTCGTTTGAAAGAAGCACTACATTGTTCTTAAGGTCTCCTATGAGAAGATCTGCACTAAGCTCAGCAAATCTTATCGCTTTGCTTACTGTCTTATCACTCATATCGACTCCCATGAGGTTTTCTTCATATCCGTAAGAATTCCAATCGTAATCCCATTCAGCATATGTGTTATCGTCGGAATAATATCTGTACTCCTTACCGTCCTGGTAATATGTGTAAGTTTCAGATTCATATCCGTTTGCTTCCCATTCTTTTTGATGTGTGCTCTTGCCGTTCTTATTTACCTTAAAATTTGTTTCCGTACCGAAGATTGATTCGCCATCAACGATAAATTCGAGCTCTGCATCAAGCGTTACATCGTCCGTATCAAACGCTAAGTTCTTTAATGCATTCTTGTAATTACTGTATCCGTTTGCACTGTCGAAATTAGCATAAACAGATGTTGTCAATACGAGAAGTCCTACGATAAGACAGATTACCGTCAGCTTATGTCTTCTCGAATTCATTAGCTTTTTCATAATTCCAGCCTCCTTTTAATTATGTATGAAATATTGCCTGCAATACTTCCGGAATAGCAGAAGATCTACCGCTGAAAATCTAATCTGCGCAGCCGACTTTCTTGCTTTACAAATTCATTATAAATGCCTTTTTTTAATATTATATAGCACAATTCTTAATAAACAATTAACAAAACAAAAACATTTTTTGCTTTGTTCAAGGCTTTTAAATCAAGCTCAGATAATCACTTTTGATGCCTGTCCTTTACATAGGCTCTATGCTAAATGCGCTTGCGTATGAACATATCGGTGTATTTGCCAAAGAGACTTTATATACTAAAAGCGGCAATATATGATATCCCTGCACCGATGTGCAGGCTCATATACCGCCGCCCAATAAATTCGCCCTAGTTACTGTATCGCTTTTACAGGCTTATTCCTCCGTATAATTATCAAAATATCCCTGAATGAAGATGATAGGTGTACCCTTATCTCCTGAGCCGGATGTAAGGTCACAAAGCGAGCCTATAAGGTCCGTAAGCCTTCTCGGTGTCGTACCCTGAGATACCATCTTGCCTGTTAAATCGCTGTCTTTCTTTTTGATATAATCCGAAATTGCCTCTTTAAGAGCATCACCCGAAAGGTCGGCAAAATCATTATCTGCAAGATACTTGAGCTTAACCTCGTTAGGCTGTCCCTCAAGTCCCGGTGTATATGCAGGCGATACAACAGGATCTGCAAGCTCCCAAATCTTACCTACAGGGTCTTTAAATGCTCCGTCTCCGTAAATCATTACTTCAACATTCTTGCCTGTTGCTTCCTTAATAAGCTTCTGGATACCATCAACTACCGGCTGTGTATCTCTTGGGAAAAGCTTTACAGTCGTCTCGGTAGCCTTGTTTGAGCCGAGAAGTCCGTAAGATGGGTTAAATCCACTGCCATCTACAGACTCGTTTAAAATATCATCCAAGCCGTATACTTTCTCTGCACCGGCAGCCTTTAAAAGTTTCTTACTTCTTTCACGGCTGTGAATATCACAGCAAAGAACATTCTTTGTATATTCAAGAATTGTACGGCAATCGTTGGCAAGCACGATCTCTACCTCGCATCCCTCTTCTTCTATAAGTGACTTATAATATTCTACATAGTCCACTCCTGTAAACGGATGCTTTACGATTCCGAAAAGCTCTCTGTACTTGGCTTCGGTAAGCACATCACCCCATGGGTTAATACCCTTTTCATCGAGCATTTCAAGACTTAAAAGATGATTTCCCACTTCATCTGAAGGATAGCTGAGCATAAGAACTATCTTCTTAGCGCCCCTTGCAATACCTCTTAAGCATATTGCGAAACGGTTTCTTGAAAGAATAGGAAATATCATGCCGATAGTTTCGTCTCCGAATTTGGCTTTAACATCTGCTGCTATCTGGTCAACTGTCGCATAATTTCCCTGTGCTCTTGCCACTACAGCTTCTGTAACTGCCACGATATCTCTATCCTGAATTGCGTAGTTTCCCTGTGCCTCTGCCGCCAGAATGCTGTCAGCAACAATCTTTACGATATCATCGCCCTCTCTGATGATCGGTGCTCTGACTCCTCTTGATACTGTTCCTATAAGTCTTTCCATTTATTTATCCTCCGTTAATTAAAATTAGTTAGCTTAGCTGTATTATTTATCTTTCCATCTGTAAGAAGCTTTCTTCCCCTTGAGCTTCTCTTCCTGCTCAAACATTCTTGCCGTTTTCAGCGGGTCATTCTTCTTTCGCTGAGGTCCGATCGCTTTAAGCAATTTGTTAATCATACAAAACACCCTCTTTTCCCAATTATATCATTTATTATTTCAGCACAAGCCTGCATACCGTCTCAACATTATTGCAGCGTGGAAACATATCGACCGCTACCGCCTTATCGAGCACATATGACTTGCTTAAAAGCTTTATATCCCGTGCCATAGTCGCAGGATCACAAGAAACATATACAACAGTATGCGGTGCGGCATCCATTATTGCTTCGAGCAGCTTGCCGTCGCATCCGCTTCTCGGCGGATCCACAAATACTACATCAGGTCTGCGCCCCTCAAGCAGCTCTCCTATCTTTTCTTCGGCAAGTCCGCATATAAACTCCGCATTTACTATACCATTTATTACGGCATTTCTGTTGGCATCCGTTACTGCTCCTCTGACACTCTCGATGCCGTAAACATACCCTGAATGTTCAAGTAATTCCTCCGGACTGACATTTCCGCACTGTTCCCGTGCTATTTGCCTTAACCTATCTGCCGCTGCAAGTCCTATCGTTCCTACACCGCAATAAAGATCAAATATGACTTCTCCGCCCTTAAGCTCCGCATATTCTATAGCCTTGCGATAAAGATTTTCCGTTTGGAAAGTGTTCACCTGATAAAATGCAAGCGGAGACACCTCAAATCTGAGCCCCATAAGCTCCGAGCTTATGACATTTTTTCCGGCAATCACCATATATTCATCGCTCATTATCTGCGTCTTTTTGCCCTTGTTCACATTTAACACAACGCTTTCAAGGCTGTATCCGGCATCATATATCTCATCATCAAGCATCCCTATCAGCTTCTCCGCATTTGGAATACTTCTGCCGTTAATCACGATAATTACCATGACTTCTCCGGTACTCTCGGCAGTCTTTACAAC
>CAYRZK010000163.1:0-3379 GCA_964428785.1 uncultured Oscillospiraceae bacterium
GTATTGCAAAGCGAGGAAGCCATGAAAAAGGCAAACGAGCTCACACCGTGCATTTACGGCGCACCGTCAGCGCTTCTTATATGCTATGACGAAAATGCCGCATGGCACAATGAGCAGCGTCCGGGATACGATTCGGGCGAAGCGGATGCGACGATTGTATGCACGCATATGATGCTCAGAGCATGGGAGCTTGGCATCGGCTCATGCTGGGTAGGCATGTTCGACGATATCGAAGTCTCAAAAGCTTTTGAGCTTCCTGAAAATATCAAGCCGGCAGCATTCCTGCCAATAGGCTATCTTGTTGATAATTCAAGAGCTTCCAAGCTTCACGATGCTTTAAGACCGGAAAAGGAAACCGTTGCATATTTATAATCGCTTATATTCAAGGCAGTGTTCAATCGAATCGCTGCCTTATTATTATGGTTATCAAGCAAAAATACCGAGCATGTACCCGGTATTTTTATTTATGATTTATCTTTTTCTGTTTATATTCAGCAACATTATGCAAACGATTATTGCTATCCTTTGTTTCGCTATTTTTACTTATTTTGATAAAAGCACGCTGTCGTCGGCAAAGCTGTCACCGCTTGCTTCATAGAACTTTGCAAGAAGCTTTTCAACCGTAAGCTGCTTTTTTTCCTCGCCCTTGATATCGAGAATAATCTTTCCCGCCGAAAGCATGATAAGCCTGTTTCCGTGTGCGATCGCATCGTTCATGTTGTGCGTAATCATAAGTGTTGTGAGTCCCTGCTCCGTCACTATCTTGTCCGTAAGCTCAAGCACCTTCGATGCAGTCTTAGGATCAAGTGCGGCTGTATGCTCATCGAGCAATAACAGCTTAGGCGCCTTGAGCGTTGCCATCAGAAGCGTAAGTGCCTGTCTCTGACCTCCCGAAAGCAAGCCTACCTTGTCGGTAAGTCTGTTTTCAAGTCCGAGGTCAAACTCGGCAAGCTTCTCCCTGTACAGCTTCTTTTCGGCAGGAGTAATTCTCCATTTAAGCCCACGCACCTTGCCTCGTCTTATTGCCAGCGCAAGGTTTTCCTGTATCTCCATCGGCGCTGCCGTTCCCATCATAGGATCCTGGAACACTCTTCCGAGATACTTTGCTCTCTTATGCTCCGCCATCCTTGTAACATCAACACCGTCGATAACTATGCTGCCCTCGTCCGGCTTCCATACGCCTGCAATAGCATTGAGCATAGTTGACTTACCTGCGCCGTTTCCGCCTATCACAGTAATAAAATCGCCTTTTCCAATATGAAGATTAAGCCCGTCAAGCGCCACCTTTTCATTTACAGTTCCGGGGTTGAATGTTTTACGAACATCTTTAAGCTGTAGCATTTTCATCATCCCCCTTTTCTTCGTTCCTCGCTGCATTAACATCATCAGTCCTTGCAGACTTCTTCACACGATTGCTGCGAGGCTTAAAATAACGATTTTTCCAGTACGGCACTGCAAGGGATACCGCTACAATCACTGCCGAAAGGAGCTTTAACAGCTGCGGGTCAAGTCCGCACCAGATTACAACCTGAAGAACATAGTAATAGATAATCGAGCCGGCAGCAACACAAACAAGCTTGTATGCAAAGTTCGTCGAAAATTTACTGAAAACTGCTTCTCCGATTACAACTGCCGCAAGTCCTATTACAATAGCGCCTCTTCCCATATTAACATCGGCAAAGCCCTGATACTGTGCGAGCAGCGCACCTGAGAATGCGACTATTCCGTTTGATACTGTCAAGCCAAACACCTTATTGAAATCCACCGGAATACCCTGTGCACGGCACATAGCCTCATTCGCTCCGGATGCTCTTATCGAGCAGCCTAGCTCCGTACCGAAAAACCAATAAAGTACGGCAATAAGAATTATTGTAATAACAGCCGTGATAAGTATCGCATTTTTACCTATAGGAACATTTTTGACATTGCGAAGCGAAACAAGCAGGTCAAAATTGTTCGCATTTATAGGCTGATTTGCCTTGCCCATTATTTTTAAATTAACCGAATAAAGCGCAAGCTGTGTAAGAATTCCCGCAAGAATCGCCGGAATTCCCATAAATGTATGTATCAAACCGGTGCACAGCCCTGTAAGACAGCCTGCCGCAAATGCCGCAAGAAGCGCTACCGGCATACTGTAGCCTGCAAGTAGCAGCATAATGCATGTTGCGCCTCCCGTACAGATCGAACCGTCTACCGTCAGATCCGCTACATCGAGCACCTTATAAGTGATATAAACGCCTATCGCCATTATGCCCCATATAAGCCCCTGCGCCGTTGCGCCCGGCAAGCCGGCAATCAGAGCACCTAAATCGCCCATGTCAAAACCTCCGAAATTTTCTTTTTACCAGCCGTTAAGATAGGCTGCACGCCTATCTTAACAAATTTTTAATTCACATTCAACCATAACTGACTATTCTGCTTCGCAAGCTCTTCAAGCCATGAGCTTTGCGATTATCGTTTTAACGGAATATGTCCGATTTACCGTTACTTTATCGTCATGCTGCTTTGACGATTATTCGATTGCAGTGTAATCCTCAGGGATTTCGATTTCGAGTCTTGCAGCGATATCGGCATTGTACTTCTTTGTGAACTGAGGAGCATATGCAACAGGCATTTCTGCGATATCAGCTTCACCTGTTAAGATCTGTGCTGCCATAACGCCTGTCTGGTATCCGATGTCATAGTAGCTTATCGAAAGTGTTGCTACTCCGCAGCCTGCACAGATACCCTCTTCGCCTGCGATTACAGGAACGCCCTCTGTGCTGCAAATATTATCAAGAATTCCTGTGTTTGAAGCTATTGTATTGTCTGTCGGAACATAGATAACATCACTGTTCTTTGCTGCTGTCGTAGCTACAGAAGCGATATCGTTTGAGTCTGAGAACGCATAAACCTCACAAGTCTTACCGAGCTTTTCAAGCTCTGCCTTTACAACATCTATCTGATACTGTGAATTTGCTTCCGATGAGCAGTAAAGAAGTCCGACATTAACTGCATCCGGGAAAAGCTCTGCAAGCATTGCTGCCTGCAGATCAAGAGGTGCAAGGTCTGATGTACCCGAAATGTTTCCGCCTACGGTACCGTCAAAGTTGTCGATTCCGAGAGCTACTCCGTATTCAGTAACCGATGTTCCGAGAATAGGAATGTCAACAGTTGCAGCCTGTGCTGCCTGGAGTGCCGGTGTTGCGTTTGCCATAATAAGATCTACGCCCTCCGATACAAATGTATTAACTATAGTAGCACATGTGTTTGTATCGTTCTGCGCATTCTGCACCTTGATTTCCACAGCATCTTCGCCGAGCTTTTCGATAAGCGCATCCTTAAAGCCTTCTGTAGCAGCATCAAGCGCTTCGTGTTCAACGAGCTGAACTACACCTAC
>CAYRZK010000164.1:0-3343 GCA_964428785.1 uncultured Oscillospiraceae bacterium
GTATAAGAAAGGCAAGAGAATTGCCGCTGAAATTGATTAAAGCGGTGAAAATATTTATGGGAGGTCTTGTGGTAATCTTGCTGCTTCTTGTTCTTTCGATAAGCGATTGTATAGTATGCGAGGCAAGCTCGGACAAAAATCTTGTATGCAGAAGGATAAGCATTATTACATGTGTTGACAGATATCAGGATGAAAAAGGGAAGCTTTTGGAAGTTCATGAGTTTAGCAATCTTGAGAACGGCGATATTTTCATTACGGACAGTGTTCATACAATGGGTATAAGACACGGTCATGCTGCAATTGTGGTGGATGCGGCAAACAAAATGGTGCTTGAGGCTGTGACTTATGGAATACCGACAAAAAAACGAAAGATAGACAGATGGTCGGCATATGCTAAGGTTGTGCATCTGCGAATTACGGATGAAGCAGCGGAGGAGGCTCTGAAAACATTCGGCATTGAACGAAATGAAATGCAGTCTCCTTCGGCACAGCTCGGAAATATTGCGGCAAGGTTTGCCGAAGAAAATGTCGGAGATATTGCTTACAGCGTTGCATATATAGGAGCCAAGGGGAAAGCTCCGTCTGTGGCAAACTTGAAAAAAACACAATGTGCACATCTTGTATGGTATGTATATGCGGCATTTGGTGTGGATATTGATGCAACCGGAGGATGGCTTGTAACTCCAAGAGATATTTATATGTCAGAAAGCGTCGGAATTGTTGAAAGCTTTGGAGGAGGTGTCTTTGGAAAAAGCCGTAAAACTTGACAAAATGCAGAATTGGTCTATAATAAAAATGTTAAATATTTTTAGGAGAAAATGGTTATGGCAAAGGAAAAAATCAATTTTGAAGACGAGCAGGTAAGAAACAATTTCAGACATACTGCATCGCATATTATGGCGCAGGCTGTAAAGAACATTTGGCCCGAAGCTAAGCTGGCTATCGGCCCGGCTATCGATAACGGATTTTATTATGATTTTGACTTAGAATATAGATTCACCGAAAATGATTTCCTCAAAATTCAGAAGGAAATGAAAAAAATCGTTCAGGCAAATTATAAGCTGGAAAGATTTGAGCTCCCGAGATCGGAAGCCGTTGCTTTGATGGAAGAAAAAGGCGAGCCTTATAAGGTGGAGCTTATCAATGATCTGCCTGAGAATGCGGTTATTTCATTCTACAGACAGGGGGATTTTGTAGATCTTTGTGCAGGTCCGCATATGGAATCGACAGGTCAGATTAAGGCGTTCAAGATTATGAGTGTTGCCGGAGCATATTGGAGAGGGAATTCGGACAACAAGATGCTTCAGAGATTGTATGCAACAGCATTCCCGACACAGGAAGAGCTTGACGAATATGTAAATATGCTTGAAGAAGCCAAAAAGCGTGACCATCGTAAAATCGGAAAAGAGATGGGACTTTTCACACTTCTTGATGAGGGTCCGGGATTCCCGTTCTTCTTACCTAACGGAATGATTTTAAGGAACGAGCTTGAAGCGTTCTGGAGAGCTGAACACAAGAAGAGAGGATATGTGGAAATCAAGACTCCGCTTATTTTAAATGAACAGCTTTGGAGAACTTCCGGACATTGGGATCACTACAAGGACAATATGTATTTTACAAAGATTGACGGTGAAGATTATGCAATCAAACCGATGAATTGCCCGGGTTCACTTCTCGTATACAAGACAGAAATGCATTCATACAGAGATTTCCCTCTTCGTGTCGGCGAGCTCGGACAGGTGCACAGACATGAGCTTTCAGGTGCGCTTCACGGACTTATGAGAGTAAGAACCTTCACACAGGACGATTCACATATATTCATGCTTCCGGAGCAGGTGAACGACGAAATCATCGGCGTTGCAAAGTTCTGTGACGAAGTATACAAGATGTTCGGATTTGAATATCATGTTGAGCTTTCGACAAGACCTGAGGATTCGATGGGAACGGATGAAGAGTGGGAAATGGCTGAAAACGCTCTCAGAAATGCCATCGAAGAGACTGGTGTGCCGTTTGTAATCAACGAGGGTGACGGAGCATTTTACGGCCCTAAGCTCGACTTCCATTTGAAGGATTCGCTCGGAAGAACATGGCAGTGCGGAACTATCCAGCTTGATCTCCAGCTCCCACAGAGATTTGATATCACATATGTAGGTGCTGACGGAGAAAAGCACAGACCTATCATGATTCACAGAGTAATCTTTGGTTCAATCGAAAGATTTATCGGAATTCTTACATAGCATACTGCCGGCAAATTCCCGCTTTGGCTTGCGCCGGTACAGGTAAAACTTCTTACTGTAACGGAAAAGTTTGTGCCATATGCGGAAGAAGTGGCTGCTAAGCTTGAAGAAGCAGGCATCAGAGTAGTGCTCGATATCAGAAATGAAAAGATCGGTTACAAGCTCAGAGAGGCAAGAAACGAAAGAGTTTCTTATATCGGTATTATCGGTGAAAGAGAAGCGGAAGCAGGTACGCTTACGGTTCGTTCAAGTAAGGTGGGCGAGCTCGGCGAAATGTCGGTTGAAGCTTTTACAGCTAAGCTTATAGAAGAAATTAAGACAAAAGCTATGTAATTACACCAGTGAGCCGGTATGATAAGCACCGGCTCATTTTTGTTATTTTGGAAATATCGCTTTTAATAGCTCCGGAATAGCAAGAAAGTCTACTACTGAAAATTTAATCGGGGCAGCTGACTTTCTTATGCTCTCGGCTGGTGCAGAGGCTTGGCGGTGGGAATCCTGCAAAGTGCAAATACAGCAGATATCGGTATTAAAAATATGTTTTTATAAAGGAGATAAAGTAATGGCTGATTTAAGCGAAAAGATCGCTGAAGCGTTTGACTTTACGGAAAAGTTAAACGAATACAGCAGTGTGAAAAAAGTTATAGGTGTTGTTTCCGGTAAGGGCGGCGTAGGTAAATCAATGGTAACATCGCTTCTTGCATCGTGGATGAGCAAGGCAGGAAACAGAACAGCGATCCTCGATGCGGATATTACAGGCCCTTCGATACCGAAAGCCTTTGGTATTAAAGGAAGAGCGATGGTTAATGAAAATTCAATACTTGTCCCTATGAAGAGCAATGGCGGTATTGAAGTTATGTCGATCAACCTTATTTTGGAAAATCCGGAAGAGCCGGTAGTGTGGAGAGGCCCGGTCATTGCCGGAGCCGTAAAACAGTTTTGGAATGAAGTGCTTTGGGAAGATGAAGACTATATGTTTATCGACATGCCGCCGGGAACGGGAGATGTGCCGCTTACTGTATTCCAGTCGCTACCTATAGACGGTATTGTTATCGTAACATCACCGCAGGAGCTTGTCGGCATGATTGTGGAAAAAGCCGTAAAGA
>CAYRZK010000165.1:0-3329 GCA_964428785.1 uncultured Oscillospiraceae bacterium
TGGTGATACACACCGTGAGCTGTTTAAGAATGTAAGCTTTGACATCAAGCGAGGCGAGCGTATATGCATTGTCGGCGCAAACGGCATCGGAAAGACCACACTCTTAAAAATCATGATGGAGGAGCTGGAAGCGGATGGAGGACGCCTTAAAATAGGGCACAATGTAGCGTTCGGCTATTATGACCAGGGGCAGCGTTTGCTTAACAATGCAAATACGGTGCTTGAGGAGCTCAAGGAGTCATATAGGCTTTATACGGATACCGATATGAGAAATATTCTCGGACGCTTTCTTTTCAGAGGCGATGATGTGTTCCTCAATGTAGGCTCCCTCTCCGGCGGAGAAAAAGCAAGGCTGTCACTTTTAAAGATGATGCTTTCGGGTGCAAATACGCTTGTGCTTGACGAGCCTACCAACCACCTTGATATTGATTCCAAGGAAATATTTGAAGAGGCGCTCTTGGACTTCCCCGGCACTATGATAATAGTATCGCATGACAGATATTTTTTAAATAAGATACCGACAAGGATACTTGAGCTTACGCCGAACGGCATCGAAGAATATCTCGGTACATATGATTATTATGTGGAGAAGAAGCAGGCACAAATACAGTCCGGGAAAAGTTATCTTTCCGGCATGAACAAATCAACGCAGGCATCATTAAGCATGGCAGGCGCTGAGAAGAGAGAAGCCGCTATGGGAGGCTTGTCTGCCGGCAAGAGTATGACAGGGACTGTGCATGAGACATATGTGCAGGATACGGCTGTCTTATCATCGGCAGAAGAACGCCGTCTGAAAAAAGAAAAAGAAAAGGAAGAAAGGCGGCTTGCGAGAGCTATTGAAAAGACAGAAGAGGAGATCGCAGCGCTTGAGAGCAATGCAGAAAGCCTTACGGCAGAATTGCAAAAGCCGGAGATCGCTTCCGATCATGCAAAGCTTGCGGAGGTTGCCGAGCAGCTTGAAAAAAATAACCGACGGCTTGCTGAGTGCTATGATGAGTGGGAAAAACTGATGTCCGAAAAAATATAAAAATTTGTTGCATATGGTAAAGAGGCTATATATAATAATGATGAACAAAAATTAATGCAGACAGCGTTATGGAGGTATAACATGACTTTTGACAAAATTAAAGAAATTATTATCGAACAACTCAGCGTTGATGAAGACGCCGTTACAATGGATACACATCTTATGAAGGATCTTGAAGCAGATTCGCTTGATGCAGTTGAAATCATCATGGCTATCGAAGATGAATTTGAGATTGAAATTCCTGATGAGGATGCGGAGAAATTTCAGAGCGTAGCTGACATTGTTAAGTATGTCGAAGATAGAATTGCTTAAGGTCAGAGGAAATTGCTTATGAAAGACAAACCGAAAATTTCAAACGCAGTCATTAAAAGACTGCCACGCTACAGAAGATATCTTAAAGAGCTTCAAAAAAAAGGTGTAGATAAAATATCTTCAAATGAATTTTCAGCGCTCATAGGATATACGGCTTCTCAGATAAGGCAGGATTTGAATAATTTCGGTGGGTTTGGTCAACAGGGGTACGGATACAATGTAAGTGCTCTGTACAATGAAATCAGCGCTATTTTGGGGCTGGATAAGGAATATAAGATGGTCATTGTCGGCGCAGGTAATCTCGGACAGGCGCTGGCAAACCACACGCATTATTATAAATCGGGGTTTGTGGTAAAGGCTATATTTGAAATCAATCCAAGACTCATCGGAATGTCAATAAACGATATTAAGGTAAGAGATTACGAGGATATCGTCAATTATGTCGAAGATAATGATATCGATATAGGTATAATATGCACAACGAAAGAGGGTGCGCAGGAGGTTGCCGATAAGCTCTGCTTTGCAGGAATAAAAGGCATTTGGAATTTTGCGCCCGTTGATATCGAAGTGCCGGGGCATGTTGCGCTCGAAAACATGCATCTGACGGATTCGCTCCATGCACTTGCTTATCATATGAACAGAATGGAAAGCGATGCACAGGAAATAAGGGCGAAGAGCGATAAGCTTAAAAAATAAATAAAAAGTATCGGTGAAATCAAAATTGTAAAAAAGATAAAAGGATTTCTACGGAATTATGTCGCAGTGCTTGCACTGCGGCTTTTTAAAAGAAACAAAACTTTTCACTTTTCAAAAGAAATAAAAGAAATAACCGTTTCTTGCGAAACGGTTATCAATTATTCCTTGTATTTTTTCGATTAAGCCTGCTGAGGTGCTCCAACAGGGCAAGCGTTAGCGCATGAACCACAGTCAATGCACTTGTCAGCGTCGATTGCAAATACTCCGCCTGCTTCTGCAATTGCTTCTACAGGACATTCTGCTGAGCAAGCTCCGCAACCGATACAAGCATCACTAATTTTGTAAGCCATCGTTAAATCCTCCTTTAAATTTATCTTTTAGACAAACTTTATTATAACAGAACAATATGGAGAAGTAAAGATGAAAGTTTATGCTTTGGTAGGAAAAAGTGGCACAGGCAAGAGCTATCAGGCCATCAACCTATGCAGACATATGAACATAGAATATATCATTGATGACGGGCTTCTTATCGGCGGAAATGCCGTATTGGCAGGTAAATCCGCCAAAAGGTGCGACACGATGATGGGCGCCATTAAAACGGCGCTGTTTACGGATGAAGAGCATCGTAATGCTGTTGTGCGGAAAATCGAAGAAATACAGCCGGAGTCATTGCTCGTGTTAGGGACATCTCACAATATGGTGCATAAAATTGCGGCGAGACTTGCACTTCCGAATATCGAAAGGATTATCGAAATTGAGGATATCACTACGGAGGAAGAGCGGAATACCGCAGCGAAGCAGAGATACGAGCACGGTAAGCATGTTATCCCGGTGCCGACACCGCAGCTCAAAAGAGAATTTTCAGGATATTTTATGGATCCGCTGCGTCTGATAAGAAACTTAAATACCGGAAATACCGGAAGCGGGACACCGGGACGGACTGTTATGAGACCGACATACAGCTATATCGGAGAATACATAGTGAGCGACAGAGTAATTAACGATATAGTATATTACATTGCAGCTAAAGACGACAGCGTATATAAGGTGACGAAAATCGTACTCGATAAAACGGACGAGGGCATTAAGCTGACAATACATGTGATTATGAACTTCGATGAGAATATTGTCGATAAAGCGGAAATCGTCCAGCAGGAAATAGCGGCAAAGATTGAAAAAATGACGGCATTTAATGCAGAGGTTGTGAATATAGAAATAAGAGGTTTGAAATGCAGTTGATAAAAGAAGTAAAGGATTTTAATTTAAGGGATATATTTGATTGCGGTCAGTGTTC
>CAYRZK010000166.1:0-3308 GCA_964428785.1 uncultured Oscillospiraceae bacterium
ATGATATAGTTGTCCAAAACAGACCTCCTGTATACTGCGGCTGTCCATACCGCATTTGCTTTTTATGCTAATTTTAAGTCTCCAAGCCGCCGATTTTCTTTTTATCCGGTCATTAAAATCGGCACTTCTTTATCTTCTTACAAGAAAAAGCTGGCTGCGCCGATTTGATTTCCAGCAGTAGACTATCTTGTTATCCCGGGAATACATTGAGCGATATTCCCGGAATAATGAAAAAAAGGGGAAAGCAGTACATCCCCCTTTAAAATTTTGTCTATCTGACCTCTACAGTCACCCTTGTAAGTGCAAGACATTCTTCAAGCTCATCGGCAGTGGCATAGCCGTCAGCGTTTTTCACTTCAAAGGTTCTTATAGGATCTACTTCTCCGCTTACAAGTGCGTCATATACCGCTTTATATTCTTCTACCGTAAATCTGTTAAATCTGTCAAACGCATCATCGCTAGATCCGTCCAAAACCGTAAGCGGAAGTCCTACGCCGTCTACCTTGGCATCAAAATATGTGCTTTTGCCACCATAAGTATCAAATGTACCGTCAATTATAGACTGAAGCACCGTCTCTACAGATGCGCTGAGCCCCTTTGTCGCCGATGTGATTACCGTTTCACTGTCATATCTCTGATCCACATCAACTCCGATAACCTTTGTGCCGGATTCGGCAGCTGCCGACATTACTGATTTACCCATTGCGCTTCCGCATGCAAAGATAATCTCCGTACCTCCTGCATACATCGCCTTGGCAGTAGCTTTGTTTGTGTCGTTTTCTTCAAAATTTCCGGTATAATGATAAACAACACTTATATCAGTATCAAGCTCATTAGCTGCATCCTCCACACCCTGGAGATACCCATATCCGAATGCCTGCACCGGCGGCACTGCCATGCCTCCCATAAATCCGAGCTTAGTATAGCCGTCCTTTACGGCTGCATATCCGGCAAGATAACCGGACTCCTCCTCCGCATATAAAATACTTGCCGTATTTGATTTGGTTTCATATACCTCGTCATCCGCTGTATGAGGAGTTCCGTCCAAAAGGAGAAATTTCACATCCGGATAAAGCTTCTGTGCTTCGTAAACAGCTACTTCAAATAGATGTCCGGGGCTCACAATAACATCTGCCCCGGCTTCCTCTATCGCAAGCTGAATAGCCGAAAGATATCCGATATCAGATGTGTCCTCCGGCTTTATATACTCGTAAGCTATACCGTTTTTTTCGGAGAATGCCGTAACACCTTCCCAAGAGCCCTGGTTAAACGACTTGTCGTCAATATTCGCCTTGTCCGTAATAAGGACTATCTTTGAGATAGGCACATTCGGATCTTTTTCATCATCCTTACCGCCGCATGCTGTGTTACCCAGCATCACAAAAAATGCCAGTAAAACAACCAATATTTTTTTCATGCATCTTCTCCTTTTAGATCAATATTTGACTTAACAAAAATATTATACATTACGATATTCGCTCTGCCAACAATGCTGCCAATGCCTTTAATACAATTCAGGTCTTCTTCCGTATACTATAGGAAGCTGATCTCTTACCTGATCAATTCTGTCAAAATCGATATCCGCAAAGAGCACCTGAGGCGTTTCGTCAGCATGAGCAACAAATTCGCCCCACGGATCCGCTACACATGAATTTGCAAACGATACATAAGAAGCCTCTGTGTTTCTTGCAGGTGCACAAGCCGCAAAGAAAATCTGATTGTCCATAGCTCTTACTCGCATTGTAATATCCCAATGAGCAGGTCCGGTTGTCATATTGAACGCTGCCGGAAGGAATATGAGCTTAGCACCCTCATCAATAGCAGCTTTTCTGATAAAATCCGTAAATCTTACATCAAAGCAAATAGCTACTGCCATCTTGCCGTATTCAGTATCAAATACAGGCATCGGTGTTCCCGGTGTAAGCACATCCGACTCCTTAAACGAAATCTTTCCCGGTACATTGATATCAAACAGATGCGCCTTTCTGTGCTTTGCAATCAGGCTGCCGTTTCTGCCGAATACATAGCATGTATTATAATATTTATCTCCATCAGACTCAGGGATCGAGCCTCCGACAAGATATACACCGTGCTTCTTTGCCCAGCCGGACATAATCTGATAAGTGTGTCCTCCCTCAGGCTCCGAAAACGGCGGAAATGCCTTATTTGAATATGGTGCATTCCAGATTTCGGGGAGCACTATAATCTGTGCGCCGCCTGCTGCCGCTTCTTCCACCATTTTTTCCGCTATTGCAATGTTATCCTCTTTACATTCTTCAGTAGTTTTGATTGTTGAACCAGGTTTCTGGCATAATGCGATTTTAAACATGTTTCAGCCTCCTATACAATCTGAATTTAAATATCCTTTAATGTTTACAGTTACTGTAATTTTACCATAAAATCCAAAAAAGTAAACAGTTTCGGCACCGTAAGTCCGAAACTGTTAAAAATGCTTCTGTCGTAATAGCGTTACTCTATACCCGGATGCTGTATTTCAGCCTTTTTTTCGCAATAAATACACCTGTATACGCCATCCTCCGTTTCACTTTTCTTAAAAACATGCGGAAGTCCCTGTTCCGTAGATGTAATGCACTTAGGATTACTGCACACTGCCTTGCCCGTAATATATCCGTCCTCGGTGCTGTATGACTTTTTAAGCGAATTGTCTGCCGCAGTCAATGTGCCGTGTTTGAATTTCTCTGCTTCTTCAAGCAACATAAGTATAAGTGCCATTCTTATATATTTACCGTTTACTGCCTGCGTAAAATACATTGCACGAGGATCATCGTCCACTTCTACGCTGATTTCGTTTACTCTTGGCAGCGGATGAAGGATTATCAAATCATGTTTTGCACCTTTCAATTTGTCATTGTCGAGCACATAGCTGTCCTTGAGTCTCTCATATTCAGCCTTATCATCAAAACGCTCCTGCTGTATTCTTGTCATATACAGTACATCGAGCTGCGGCACAGCCTCTTCAAGCTCCGAAATTTCTTCATAAGCTATGCCATGCCTGTCAATCACCTCGTTTTTAATATAATCGGGCAATTTCAGCTCATCCGGTGAAATCAATACAAACTTTATTCCGTCATATCTCGACATTGCTTCTATAAGCGAATGTACAGTCCTGCCGTATTTCAGGTCACCGCACAGTCCTATTGTTAAATTATCGAAATGTCCCTTTTCTCTTTTTATAGTCGTAAGATCCGCCAGCGTCTGCGTCGGATGATTGTGGCCGCCGTCACCCGCATTTATGATAGGCACACCGGCGCTCTTGGTTGCAACAAAAGGTGCTCCCTCTTTTGGAT
>CAYRZK010000167.1:0-3307 GCA_964428785.1 uncultured Oscillospiraceae bacterium
GGGTAAAGGAGAGGAGACGCAGTATGATTTTTTGCGTGGAAGACGATGCGGGTATTCGTAATATGATGATGTATACGCTTGCTTCGTCGGGTTTTGAAGCAGAAGGCTTTCAGGACGGTGAGGAGTTTTTTGAAGCTGTTAAAAGGATGCGTCCGGAGCTTGTGATACTCGATATCATGTTGCCGGGTGACGATGGGTTGGAAATATTGAGAAAGCTTCGTTCCAAGCCGGGCACAACTGATATTCCGGTAATAATGGCTACGGCAAAGGGGACGGAATACGATAAGGTAATAGGGCTTGATATGGGTGCTGATGATTATCTTGTTAAGCCGTTCGGCATGATGGAAATGGTTTCAAGGGTAAAAGCCGTGCTCAGGCGCAGTGCGCCGCCAAAACAGAGCAGCGTGATAAAAAAGGGCAAGCTTGAGCTTAATGCGGATGAATATACCGTGACCGCAAACGGAGAGCGTATCAAGCTGACTCTTAAGGAATACGAAATGCTCAAGCTGTTTATGGAAAATCCCGGAAGAGTGTTTACAAGAGAGCAATTGCTCGAACAGATATGGGATACCGACTATCTCGGCGAAACAAGAACGGTAGATGTACATATCGGAACGATCAGGACAAAGCTCGGCGAATGCGGTGAATATATTAAGACCGTTCGAGGCGTAGGGTATCGCATGGAGGAGAAAATATGACAAATCGGATCTTTCATACGATAGCGGTGGCTATTCTTGTCGTTTTTTTGACATCCTTCGGCATTATAACATGTGCTATTTACGGGTATTTTTCGGATACACAGCAGGAACAGCTCAAGGCTGAGGTGAGCTTGGCGGCACAGGGCGTGGCACTTCAAGGTGAAGCTTATTTTGACGGACTTAATACGGATGGATATCGTATAACATGGATAGGCGATGATGGATATGTTATATGCGATACGGAGTCGGATGCGGAAGAGATGGGAAACCATATCGAGCGTGAAGAGGTGGCTCAGGCAATGGAGCACGGTAGCGGAAGAAGTGTGCGTTATTCCGAGACGATGATGAATAAGAGCGTATATGAGGCTCAGAAACTTGATGACGGCAGCGTGGTACGAATATCGGAAGAATATGCTTCTATTGTAGCACTTGCTTTCGGCATGATACAGCCGGTGCTCTTAATAGCTGTTATAGCACTTGCACTCGCATTTTTTCTGGCTTTTCGTGTATCAAAAATGGTGGTGGCGCCGCTTAATAATCTTGATCTTGATAATCCGCTTACGAATAAAAATGTCGATGAAGTGGCACCGCTACTGCGCCGTATCAATTCACAGCAGCGTTTGCTCAGGATACAGGAGATTGAGCTGAGCAAGAAACAGGAGGAGTTTGATACGGTAATAAAAGGCATGAGCGAGGGACTGGTGCTGCTTAACAAAAATGGCAAAATAATAAGCATTAACAATGCGGCGATAAATATTTTCGGTGCAGGCGAGTTTTCGACAGGAAAGAAAATAAACGAGGTGAGCAAAAGCTCTGAAATTGCGGAAATCACCGAAAACGCCTTTACCGGTGAAAGAGTGGTGCGCATTGTCGAAATAGGCGGAAGAGATTATGAGGTGGATGCAAATCCGATATTGGCTGATGGCGTTTCGGGGCTTGTGATATTGATTTTTGATGTGACGGAGAAGCAGCTTGCCGAACAGATGCGCCGTGAGTTTACTGCCAATGTATCGCATGAACTAAAAACACCGCTGCATTTGATATCGGGCTGTGCCGAGCTTTTGTGCAACGATATAGTAAAGCCTGAGGATACTAAGCAGTTTACAATGCAAATATATACGGAAGCACAGCGAATGATGCGGCTTGTAAACGACATAATATATCTTTCAAGGCTTGACGAGGGGGCGGCAGATATGAAGCGAATAAGGATTGATGTGCTTCAAATTGCAATGGAAGTGCTTGGAAGCCTTGAACATGAAGCGGCTGAAGCGGAGGTGGCGCTGGAGCTTACATATGATAAAGGCGGAAGAAATGACGGCTTGATGATGGATGGTGTGCCGCAGCTTATAAGCAGCATAATTTACAATCTTTGCGAAAATGCTGTAAAATATAATCATGCCGGAGGGAGAGTAGACATAAATATATCTAAAGTTAGTGAAAAAATGCAAGAAGAGATGGATAGAGTGAAAGCAGACACGCAGGAGCCTTCGGATACAAAGGATGCGGCTTGTGGCAGAGAATATATTGTCCTTACGGTTGCTGATACCGGGATAGGTATTCCGAAAGAGCATCAGGCTCGTGTTTTTGAACGCTTCTATCGTGTGGATAAGAGTCATTCCAAGGAGGTCGGCGGCACGGGGCTCGGACTTTCTATCGTAAAGCATGCAGCCAAGGTGCACAATGCATCGATTGAGCTGAGCAGTGCCGCCGGGGCAGGGACTACTGTAACGGTAAAGCTTCCGATATCAAACAGCTGAACAGCGCTGCGGTGAGAGGAAACAGCATGAATTATCATGGATTGGACAAAGCTTAAAAAGGATCTGCAAATTAAGTGAATTGAGATATCGGAACTGCACTTGATGCGACAATATAAAAGTCAGAGCGAAAAACTCTGACTTTTGTGTATTGTAAAGGTAATAGCTTTTAAAATAATGTAGTTTTGATGATGTGTGCTCGCAGGCGAGTCACATTCATAGATTGTAAATTGTGAGCTTAGCACTCGGCAGCAGCTTTATAAACCTGTGCTGCCCGATGAAGTACTTGCCGAAGCTGTTTTGCCTGTCTTATTCTTACCCTGCGGCACAAGCTTGGCTTTGCCGAGAGCAGCACCCACAATGCCTGTTATGAGTGTTGATGCGAACATTTCACAGACCGAATTGATTCCTACAAATGTACATATAAAGACGATGACATTTCTTCCGCCTATGAGGCTCTGCATATATTCGGTATTTCCGAAGAGCAAAACGAGTGCAGTCATAAAAAATACTGTGTTGAGAAATGCCGAGAAAAATCCCGTTATCGCACTTGCAGCGTAGGTGGTGCTGAATTTCGAGGTCGCTTTGTAAATCCAGCCGATAATAAATCCGTCGAGTACACGAGGGACGAAACGCTGGATAAATGCCAGAATAGGGTTAATCTCAAAAAGAATTGCACCCATAGCACTGACACCGCCGATTCCGATACATTGCATGAAGCTGGTTAAGCCGAAAATACCGCCTACAATAGCGCCGCCTGTCGGACCGAGTGCAATAGCTGATACGGCTACCGGAATCACATTAAAAGATATTGCCAAAGGACCTATGTTGAGATACCCAAGTGGGGTATATGCC
>CAYRZK010000168.1:0-3260 GCA_964428785.1 uncultured Oscillospiraceae bacterium
CAATAATACTCGGAGTAGCGCTGGCTGTAATAATGGATGCAAGCAAAACGGTGGAAAAAGCGATATATCCCGTAATTATAGCATCTCAGACAATTCCGACCACTGCGCTTGCACCGCTTTTCGTGCTTTGGTTCGGATATACGATATGGAGCAAGGTGCTCGTTGCTGTGCTTATGACATTCTTCCCTATAACAATAACGCTGTTTGATGGGTTTAAATCAATAAAGACTGATATGAGTGATTTGCTTGTGACATTTGGGGCTTCCAAAAAAGATATATTTTTTAAGCTTAAGCTGCCGGCAACGCTGCCATACTTTTTTTCGGCAATTAAGATGGCTATTCCGATTTCGATCATAGGTGCGGCTATAGGCGAGTGGCTCGGAGCACAATGCGGACTCGGATATTTCAGCAGGAGGATGATGACGCAGCTTAACGGAGCAGGTGTATTTGCGCCTATTATGATATTATCGGTTTCGGCTATGCTGCTTGTAGCTTTGGTGTCGGTCGCAGAAAAAAAGCTTTTGAAATGGCGTAGTGAGATATAAAAGCAGAAGAACAGATTAGGAGGACAGATGGTGAGAATTAGAAAATGTACGATAATTTTGCTTGTTTTGGTGTTGCTGGTTACAATGCTTGCTTCGTGCGGAGATAAAAACGAAAATGACGATGGACTTAAGAATGTAAGTGTGGTACTGGACTGGTATCCGAATGCTGTCCATGCATTCCTGTATACGGCGATTGAAAGAGGATATTTTGAAGAAGAGGGACTTGATGTAAATATACAATTTCCGTCAAATGAAAACGATGCACTTTCGCTCGTGGCAGCCGGAAAGGTCGATATAGGCGTTTATTATCAGCAGGATGTAATACAGGCAGTGGCTGATGCGGATGCCGAAATTAAGAGTATAGGCTCTGTGGTACAATCTCCGCTGAATATTATACTGTCGTTAAAGGATAAAAATATTACATCGCCGTCAGATCTTGAGGGAAAGACAGTAGGATATGCCGGAACGGCTTTAAGCGAAGCAATAGTATATTCTATGCTTGACTATGTCGGAGCTGATAAAGATAAGGTAGAGCTTGTAAATGTCGGTTTTGAGCTTATGAGCTCGATGACAACAGGTAATGTCGATGCAACTATAGGCTGTTTTATAAATCACGAAGTGCCGCAGATGGAAAAAGAGGGTTTTGATGTAAATTATTTTCTTGTAAACGAATATGGTATTCCTGAATATTATGACCTCGTATTTGTGGCAAATAACAAATCAATTAAAGAAGAACAGGATGTTCTTGCAGGCTTTTTAAGAGCGGCAGCCAAGGGCTTTGAAGATTTTAAGACAGATCCGGAGGGATGCTTGCAGATACTGCTCGATAATCAAAGCGCCGAAAATTTCCCACTTGACAGTGATGTGGAAGCAAAGTCAATCGCAACGCTTCTTCCGCTTATGGAAAAAGAAAATTCGCCTTTCTTGAGCCAAAGCGAGGAGGTATGGCAGGAAAATATCGACTGGATGCTTGAAAACGGGCTTATTACAAGAGCAATAGCACCTGAGGATGTGATGGCGGTTATTTAAGGCTGCAAGGCTTGACGACTTTCAGCTCAGCTTGAACAGGCAGGGGGTTGAAATGATATAAGACTGTAAATTAAGTGCAAAAATAAAACAAATATTAGAGAATATGCTCTTTGCAAATGTATCTGTAAGGCATTAAGCAAATATTATATATAAATAAGGCTGCAAAAGCTCCGCATACTGATATGCGGAGCTTTTGCGTGAGATATGATTTTTCCTAAGTAAGAATTAGGTGCGGTAGTTGATGCTGCACTCGGTCTATGTTCCGAGATAAGCCTTCTTAACTTGTTCGCTCTGAGCGAGCTCTGTACCGATGCCTGAAAGCGTTATTTTGCCTGTTTCAAGCACATAAGCATGATGAGCGATGGAAAGTGCCATTTGAGCATTCTGTTCAACGAGGAGGATTGTAGTGCCTGCTTTATTGAGCTGCTGAATGATTTCAAAGATCTGTTCAACAAGGATAGGTGCAAGCCCCATTGAAGGCTCGTCAAGCATGAGGAGCTTAGGATTGCTCATAAGCGCACGACCCATAGCAAGCATCTGCTGTTCTCCGCCGGAAAGAGTGCCGGCGATTTGTTTTCTTCTTTCCTTGAGGCGTGGGAACTGCTCGAATATCATTTCGAGATTGCCGGGAATTGTTGAAGCCGGGGCTGTAAATGCACCCATCTCAAGATTTTCCTGTACTGTCATTTGGAGAAATATTCTCCTTCCCTCCGGTACCTGAGCAAGTCCTCGTGTAAGTATCTTGTGTGCAGGTACCTTTGATATATTTTCACCAAGAAAAGTAACTTCACCTGTTTTGCTGCGGAGCAGTCCTGATATGGTCTGGAGTGTTGTACTCTTGCCGGCGCCGTTGGCACCTATGAGAGTGACGATTTCGCCCTCATTCACCTCAAAAGAAATACCTTTGATGGCATGGATTGCACCGTAATATACATTTATATCGTTTACAGTTAAAATGTTGCCCATGATTACGCCTCCTTTTTCTTGCCGAGATATGCTTCGATTACTACCGGATTTTCCTGGATCTCGGCAGGCGTGCCTTTAGCAATGATTTTGCCGTAGTTGAGTACGGCAATACCTTCGCATATACCCATTACAAGGTTCATATCGTGCTCAATGAGCAGGATTGATATCTGGAATTCATCTCTGATCTGACTGATGTTTTCCATAAGCTCAGCTGTTTCCGACGGGTTCATGCCGGCAGCAGGTTCGTCGAGAAGAAGCACTTTTGGGTTTGTGGCAAGTGCACGGATGATTTCGAGTCGTCTCTGAGCGCCGTAAGGAAGTGAGCCTGCCTGTGCATTGGCCATATCCTGCATGTCGAATATTGAAAGAAGCTCAAGAGCTCTTTCATGAGCTTCTTTTTCTTTCTGTCTGTAGCTTGGTGAGTGGAAGAGACTGCTTGCAAGCCCGTATTTGATATCGTAATGAAGTCCTACCTTAACATTTTCTTCTACTGTAAGCTTATCGAAAAGACGAATATTCTGGAAAGTTCTTGCGATACCTGCTTTGTTGATTTTTACCGTATTCATGCCGGCTGTATCCTGGCCGTCGAGAAGGAATGTTCCTCTTGTAGGCTGGTATACCTTGGTGAGCAGATTGAAGACTGTAGTTTTGCCTGCGCCGTTAGGGCCGATAAGACCGGCAATTTCTGTTCTGCCTAATGTAAAAGTAAAGTTGTCAACG
>CAYRZK010000169.1:0-3226 GCA_964428785.1 uncultured Oscillospiraceae bacterium
TGTGTCGTAACCCTGTTCTCCGATTTCACCTGTGAATGCGAGTGCCTTCTTAGGGCATACTTCGATGCAGTAGCCGCAGCCCTTGCAGCGAGTCTTTTCAATATGTAACTTGCTCAATTCAAAGTCCTCCTTACCTGAAATGCCTATATAAATCTTCATATATGGCAAAATCGTTATATTATTGCGAATTTTCTGTCTTTCGCCTTTCGTTTTTGTATTTTAGCATAATGTATACAACATGTAAAGTATTTTTTCCTATTATTCCGAATATTCAATTAACTCGGAGACTTTTTTATGAAATTGTATCCATAAAAAAATGATGCTGTCACACCTTATGACTGCACCACTTCTTTAAATAATGACTATATTTGCTGTTTAATTAACTTTATCATGCCGGATTTACTTATTGCAGCTCTATAGTCGCCTTAATATTTACCGTCTACCCAATGATTATTCAAAAGCGTATATACCGCTTCAATATCTCGCTGCTTAATCGCCTCTATAATCGCCATATGCTCATCGTTATACTTCTTGGAGACCTCAAAGAGCTTATCCTCGTCACCGAAAATATATGTTGAACTTATTACCTTTTTAAGCAAATATTCTATCGTATCATTCATTTCTTTGTTGCCGCTTGCAACTCTGTAAACCTCATGGAACCTCTGCTGCCACTGTTCATAAACATCATAAACCCTCAGGCTCACGGCAAGATTCATTTTTTCCACACACTCTTCCATTTCGGCAACAGCCTTATCATCAAGCCTGTCCCAAGCCAGCTCTATCGCTTTTTTCTCAAGAAGATATACCAGCTCATATACATCATGCATCTTCTCCTGATCCACTCCCTTGACATAAAAGCCCTTTCTCGGAATGTTTTCAAGAATATTATCCGATGCCAGCTGAATAAGCGCTTCTCTTATCGGCGTTCTGCTGATGCCTATTTTTTCAACAAGAAATGCCTCGCTTACTTTATCTCCCTCATGCAGCTCACCTGTCTGAACCATTTTAACGACTTGATCGTATACCTGCTCCGCTAATGATTTTATCATTTTAATCCAATCTCCGTTCTGTTTATCAAAGCGCAACGCTTTACCCTGCTAAAATATTGTACAAAAAATACTCTATGCATTTATATTATGTCACCATCAACTTTTAGTCAATACAAATTTTGGTCAATCCAATGTCGGCGTCTTGACCATAGAAGCATTTCCCCTTATAATTTTATCGACATGATATTTAAGGTGTTACAGTACGGCAATATCTTATAAATAGCATACAAACACATATGCCTAAGGAGGTTTTACTATGAACAGACCATATATTTTTTGCCACATGGCGCTCGCTCTCGACGGAAGAATCAACGGACCGTTTATGAGCTCGCCTAAGTTTAAACCGCCGGGAGATTTCTTCGACGAAATCGCTTTCGGAAAAACAAGATATTACAAGCACACCGGCTGGCTTTCTGGCAGAGCTACCACAGAACAGAACTTCACGGACTATGCCAAGCCTGAGCTTGATGAAAATGCTGCACCTGTACCTGACGGGGACTATATCGCCAAAAAAGCCGATATGTATTATGTTTCCGTAGATACATCCGGTAAGATAGGCTGGAAGCAGAATTATATCAGCTGGTACGGCAACGATGCCCATATTATCGAAATACTTACAGGCAGAGCAAGCAACGCTTATAAGGCACTTCTCCGCAAGCTCGGCATTTCATACATCATCTGCGGTGATGATGAGCTTGACTACGAAGCAGCAGTCGAAAAGCTTCACGACCTCTTCGATTTTGAGCTTCTTATGCTCGGCGGAGGCGGCACGCTCAACTGGTCATTTGTCGAAAGAGGACTCTGCGACGAGATGAGTATTGTCCTCGCTCCCGTTGCGGACGGTTCATCGGATCAGCCGTCACTCTTCGAATCAAGAAACGACCTTTCAACAAACACACCTGTAACCTTCACATTACAGCATGTAGAGCAGACGGACGGCGGCGGACTCTGGCTCCGTTACCTTGTTGACAATGCACGCAAATAGATTGATCAAAAATCATACAGCGCAGAAAAAGAGCGGTTTTCTCGCTCTTTTTCATGCTTGTTATTAAAAGGATGTTATTATATTTCTATATCGCTTACATATCCATATCGTATATCGAGCAGTTTTAAAAGGAGTATGTTAAAGTTGCTGACCAAGATTAAACAATGTGTCATAAGCAATATAGCAAGCAAAGCCTTAATATGTTGCCGCAGGCGGCTTAGCACCGCATTGCAGCAAGCCTTACCGTTTTACTATTTTCCGGCAGCTGTAAGGTCTGCATCAGCCTTATGCAGAAGCTCACATGCAGCCTTGATTGATTCCATTGATGAAGCATATGAAATTCTTACATAGCCCTCGCCCTCTGAGCCGAATACAGTACCTGTTACCATAGCGATACCGTAATTTTCGAGGAGCCAGTCAATGAATTCACCAGATTCCATGCCTGTCTTTTTGATATTCATGAAGATATAAAATGCACCCTTAGGCATCTTAGCCGAGAAATGCTTTGTCTTGTTGATTTCAGTTACAAAGTAATTTCTTCTTTCTTCAAATTCCTTTCTCATCTTTTCTACAGTTCCGTATTTAGGCTCGTCATTGAGCGCTACAGTAGCTGCTTCGAGAACAAATGCCGGAATACCCGATACCTGGAAGCCTGTATGGAGATAGAGCTTTTCTCTGTATTCCATAGGTGTGATAACATATCCTACTCTCCAGCCTGTCATTGAAAATGCCTTTGAGAAGCCGTTGATGATGATAGTCTTTTCTTATATTGCCGAAATGGAGTCTCTCATCAAGCGCATGGATCTCGCCATTGACCAGCAGGATCATGAATTTTATACGGATACGCAGGAAGCATTTCACGATGTTTATTACAAAATATGCGGCAACGAATTCGTAGTCGAAGCCATAGTAAATGTACAGAAATCACTTGTGCGTCTTACTTCTCTGTCCGAAAACAAGGACTTGCAGTTTGAGCAGTACAGAGGCTACAATAGCGAGCACAGGCGCATCCTTGAGCTTTTTAAGGAGCAGGATATCGAGGCTCTCAGAAAATGCATACTCGATCACTTCACATATACTACGGGAGAATTTTTATACTAAGCGTAAAAACGCTGCTTGTAAACATCGATGCAGTTTATAAGCAACGTTCTCATTCAATCATATTTATTTTATATATTCACAACATATTTTT
>CAYRZK010000170.1:0-3143 GCA_964428785.1 uncultured Oscillospiraceae bacterium
TCGTTCACCTTTGTTATAAATATGTTTATGGTAAAGGGAGAGCCGCTTGTGACTTTGTTTTGGGGGCTCACAATCACAAAAGAGGGGCTTGCAAGAGCTGTATTTATGGCGGCAAGGCTGATATTGCTTATTATCGGCTCGTCGCTGCTTACGCTTACGACAAAGCCTATAAGCTTGACGGACGGTATTGAAAGCTTGCTTAAGCCTTTCAAGGTGATAGGTATGCCGACGCACGAGCTTGCCATGATGATGTCTATTGCACTCAGATTCATACCGACCTTGCTTGAAGAAACGGATAAAATAATGAAAGCTCAGCAGGCAAGGGGAGCGGACTTTGAAAGCGGAAATATTTTCAGAAGAGCAAAGGCGCTGATACCGATACTTGTGCCGCTTTTCATATCTGCATTCAGAATAGCGCAGGAGCTTGCCATGGCAATGGAAGCGAGATGCTATCGTGGCGGAGAACACAGGACAAGAATGACAGCAATGAAATTTCATAAGGCAGATGCGCTCGCAGCATTCGTGCTTATAGTATTTCTTGGCACATGCATTGCGGGAAAAATATTCTTGTAACCGCTGAGAATGTCAAAACATTATTGTAAAAAGACATAAATGATGTATTTGTTGGCAAAAAGTACTTTTATGTGCAAAATAAGCTTTCAATATTAAAAAGGAGATAACGATGAGACAGAGAAAAGTAAAAAATCTTGACGAAAAGCTCGGCGCACTTTCGGATTACATAGTTGCAGATCCTAAAGACAATAAGGGAAAATGGCATGAATATTTCGGCAACAATAAGCCTATCTATGTTGAAATCGGATGTGGTAAAGGGCAATTCGTTTCAAAGCTGGCAAGGGACAATCGCATCGGAAACTATATAGCGATAGAAGGGCAGGATTCGGTAGCACTCAGAGCAGCAGAGAAAGCCAAAGAGCTGACTGATGCGACAGATATTGATAATCTTGTTGTTGTATGTGAGTTTGTAAACGATATCGAGGATTACTTCGATAAGGGTGAGATAGACGGTATTTATCTTAATTTCAGCGATCCGTGGCCAAAAGACCGTCACGAAAAAAGAAGACTTACGCACCGAGACAGAATAAAGGGATATATAAATGTATTGAAGCAGGGCGGCTTTATAGATGTTAAGACAGATAATGCAGAGCTTTTTGAGTTTACACTCGGCGAGTTCGCAGCTCTTGACCTGCCGTATTCGTCATATACGCTTGATCTCCACGGACATGCGGCACATTACAGAACGATAAGCCCGATGCTTCTCGGCCCGAATGAGCACCATATTTTAAAAGCAGCAGAAGCAACTACGGAATATGAAGATAAATTCATGGAGCAGGGACTTCCGATTAATTATTTGAAGGTAGAAAAACTCTGGTAGCAATATTGCAGCATATTTAAAACAATAAAATTACCCGGTCATGTGATCGGGTAACTTTATATGTATAACAATGCTATGGTAAAGAAATGTACTCGCTAATGATGGCATTAAAGGTCACACCACCTATGCAGTTATATTTTACCAGCATTGATTTGGCTCGACCATTCCATTAAATAGGAAATAGGCATATAAAAAAAGTATATATAATATTCTGAAAATTTTGAATAGCAATGTGAATGTGCATAAGGTTGAAGCTTGTTCAAAAATGGATTATAATGGAATAGTATTCTTTATGTTTAAGGGAGAAAGCAGTGTATAATTTAAATCAATTATTGACTTTGGTAAGGGTTGCTGAGCTTGGCAGCTTTAATAAGGTAGCTGAAAAAGACTATCTGTCGCCAAATACCGTGATGCGGCAGATCAGCGCTATTGAAGAGGAGCTTGGCGGGATACGGCTTTTTGAAAGAAACAATAAGGGGAGTAAGCTTACGGAGGCAGGTAAGCTGCTTTATGATGATGCAAGAGCGATTTTGGCGGATTGTGACGAATCGAAGCGACGCATTATGAAAAAATGTCACAGCGGATGCGCCGTGCGCCTGATGGCTACATATGACTCGGAATTTGACGATTTTGAGGAGCTGTGGAAGCTTGTACATGAAAAAGAGCCGTCATTAAGGCTCGATCTTGTGCCGATTATATATAACAGAAAAGTGAATAAGTCCATTTGGTCAAATTTTGATGATTGGACGGATATACGCATCACACATATGAGCAAGCACGGATATCTTGAATCTGACGGGCTTAAATATGATGGTATAGGTCTCGGAAAGGCGCATTTAAAGTGCGCAATGTCAAGCAACCACAGGCTTACCAAGTGCAAGGAGCTGAAATTTGAAGATCTGATCGGTGAAGAAGTGATGATACTTAAGCATACATGGAGTGATGTGCATGCTGCTGTGCTTGAAGAAATCAGGACAAGATGTCCTGAAATAAATCTTAATATATTGAACTATTTTTCGGCTAATGATTACAATGACTGCGCAAATGGCGACAGCGTAATCCTGGCATTTTCCAATTTAACAAAAGCACATCCTTTTATAACGATGGTACCGATGGATGAAAAGTTCGATACATCCGTGGGGCTTACATATCTTACACCGCCTGCACCTCATGTGGAGAGATTTATGGGCATTGTCAAGGAGATACTTGATGAGCACGGACCAATAAATATTTAAAGGATTGATTCGGGGCACAAGAAAACATTTGTGTTGAAACGAGTGTATCGCTAAAAAAAGAGGGCTGCCACGGAGTCGTTTTTAACGGCTCGGAGGCATACCCTCTTTTGTAGCATTTACTTGTCTGCCGGCTCCCATTTGCATCTTACGGGAGATACTATCGCACCCTCAGCTTTGAGCTCTTTAAAGGCTTTGTCAACCACTGCCTTGTCAAGTCCCGAAAGCTTTACAACATCTCCTGCCGATACGGGTTTTCCTGCTTCTTTCATTATATCGAGTACCTGATTTTTCATATTTTTCCTCCGTGTATATATTTGTCTAAAGATGGCTTACTTTTAAATTACTCCGAAATATTGCTCGAAATATTTCCGGAATAACAAGAAAATCTACTGCCGGAAATTGAATTGGCACAGCCGATTTTCCTGTATTTTATTTATACACGCAAATCTTACTTTTTAACATTGTTTTCAAAATTTTAAAATGATATTGAGTCTCGGAATGTTATAGGTTAATAC
>CAYRZK010000171.1:0-3122 GCA_964428785.1 uncultured Oscillospiraceae bacterium
GATATATGGTATTGCGCAGTATGTGCATATATTATTGCAGCCTTCGGCGATTTTCACCGTCGAAGTGTATGAGCCTTCCGGTATTCTTCTCTTATCCGGCGCATAAAAATCGCAATATTCTTTTCTGAAAGACAGGCGCTGATTTCCTTTATGTGCATCATTAAGGATCTCCGGAAGCTTATCATAATCATTTACACCTATAAAAATATCGACCTCCGGAATTTCCTCCGCTAGCTTATCTTTGTACCTTTCGGATAAACATCCGGAAACAATAAGCAGCTTGTCATCACCGCAAAACTCGGCAAAATCAAATATATGCTCGATAGACTCCACCTTTGCATCATTTATAAATCCGCATGTGTTTACCATGATTGCGTCTGCATTATCCGGATCTTCCGTTATAATATGTCCCGCTTCTTCCAAAATACCCCTTGCAAACTCCGAGTCGTTGAAGTTTTTCGGGCATCCGAGAGTTTCAATAAATATCTTCATTACATTTCTTCCTCACTGTTTTCTACATTGGACGCTTCGCTTCTGAGCGCATAAAGTTCTGTTTCGGTCATAAGCACCTGTCTCGGTCTTGAACCGTCCGGTGGACCTATGATACCTCGTGCTTCAAGCATATCTATAATCCTTGCCGCTCTGTTGTAGCCTATCCTAAATCTTCGCTGAAGCATTGAAGCCGATGCTTGTCCGCTTTGAACCACAAGCTCTATTACTTCCGGAAGCAGATCATCACCGTCATCCTGAGCACTGCCTGATGCAGCTCCTGTCCCGGCATTTTCTATTCTGTTAATTACATCATCCGAATACTCTGCCGTACCGCTCTGGGCTTTAACAAAATCGATTACACTGTTTATTTCATCGTTTGATACAAATACACCCTGCACTCTTCTGCGTTCTTCTCCGTTAGGCTCATACAGCATATCGCCCTTACCTGCCAATTTTTCTGCTCCGGCACTGTTCAAGATCGTTCTTGAATCGATTTGAGACGCTACTTTAAACGCAATTCTCGACGGTATATTGGCTTTAATAAGCCCGGTAACGACATCAACAGACGGTCTCTGTGTCGCTACGATTATATGCATTCCCGCAGCTCTTGCCATCTGTGCAAGCCTTGTGATGGACTCCTCCACCTGTGACGGCGCCGCCATCATTAAATCTGCCAGCTCATCTATAATAATAACAATCTGAGGCATTACATTTTCTTCTTGTCCGAGACTCTTCATCTTATTATTATAGTCAGCCAGCTTTCTCTCATTTACTTCCGCAAATTTATTATACCGCTCGGTCATTTCCGCAACAGCCCAATTGAGTGCAGCCGCCGCTTTTTCCGGCTTTGTTACCACCGGTATGAGCAAATGCGGTATACCGTTATAGTTTCCGAGCTCTACAGCCTTCGGATCAACAAGCACAAGCTTTACTTCATCGGGTTTTGCTTTATAGAGAATACTGAGTATAATGCTGTTTATACATACCGATTTTCCGGAGCCTGTCGAGCCTGCTACAAGAAGGTGCGGCATTTCTGCGATATCTCCTACAATATCATTACCGTAAATGTCTCTTCCGAGCGCAAAGCTTATTTTGGATTTGGCATCCTTAAACTTATGGGAAGCGATTACTTCTCGCAAAGTAACCATACTTCTTATGTCATTTTCTATTTCTATACCGACCGCTGATTTTCCCGGTATCGGTGCTTCTATTCTTATATTCTTTGCTTGAAGATTAAGAGCTATATCATCCGTAAGCTTCACTATGCTTGCTACCTTTACGCCTGCTTCCGGTCTCACTTCATATTGAGTAACGGACGGTCCCTGTGTCACATTGACAACATGCGCATCGACATTAAAGCTACGCAAAGTTTCTTCGAGCTTAACTGCTTTATTTTTGAGTTCCGCACTGTTTCCACGCTTCTGCATACCTGCTGCCGGCTTATTTAAAAGCGTAATCGGCGGAAATTCATACGGCTTAACATTCGGAGCAGCTTTTAGGTTAAGCTCGTCCTCTGTCAGCATAGCTTCACGAGCCTCTTTTTTTGTCAGCTTCTGTTCTGTCTCATGCGCCGCTTTTTCAGTCGCTTTACCTATCTGATAATCTGAATGTGGCATATTGCCTGCTTCTGTAGACACCACAGGCGCTTCGCTATCAATTTCATTATCATGCACAGTCCATTCGCCATATGCTTCGTTATTCGCTTCATCCGATGCCTCTGTGCTGTAATCAAGCCCGACACCAATTCTCTTGCTTGCATTGTCAAGACCGAAGCCTGCCTTTGGCTCGCTGATTTCGTCAAGCCCATATCGTATTTCTTTGTCGGCAGTGCCGTCTGTTTCAAACAACTCATCAGATTTCATGAGGCTCATAATATTTTTTTGTCCCTCACTCATTCTGCCCGGTATATAAGAACTCTCTTCTTCAGCTTCAAAGCCGCCTGCTATATTTATTTTAATTTCATCCTTAGGCTTTTCTTCTGATTTTAACTTTTTCTGCGGCTGTTCAAGCTCCGCAATCTTAAGCCTTGTTTGTTCAAGCGTATGCTTAGCGGCTTCCTTTTCCTCTGCCAGCTGCTTCGCCTCTTCTTCCGAAATACGCTGAGCTTCGAGATAAGCCTCCTCATGTGCTATCTGCTTCTCTATCTTCTTAATTTTCATCTTCTCGATAAATTGCGATACCGGAGTATTGAGCACAAGAAGCATAAATATGATGATGATTACACTTGAAAATATATAAAGCCCCGGTATGCCTATCGCTTTTACAATAAGCGTGCCGAGCAGCATACCTATAAGCCCGCCGTTTTTTAATGCCATACCGCCTTCAAAGACAGTAATAAGATATTTGACATTAAATGCAAATGTTTCCGTATCTATGTATCTGCCCGAATTTATAAGCGCTATCATAAGAAAAATAATGAAGTTAAACAGCGCTGATTTTCCCGTAATATGAGCCGCCTGATTCATGAACAGCAATATTCCGTATATAATAAGGTAAAACGGAAATACATGTCCGACAAATCCGAAACAGCCAAAGAAAAAGTTATGTAGAATTGCACCAAACGCTCCGGCTTTATTCGTTTCGAGAGCTATTATCAAAAAAGCACCCATTGCCATTATTATAATTGCCCA
>CAYRZK010000172.1:0-3105 GCA_964428785.1 uncultured Oscillospiraceae bacterium
GTGGTATGGTGTCACATCAATTGTAACCCTACAAAAATATTGTTGAAAAACAGCATATATAATTGACTTTGGCGTTTTAAAGTGATATAAAATAAATATGGGTATCGGGAAATAACGGTAGTACATGCATGAGCGTGTATGCTGTTATTTCTTTGCTTTTTGGACTATTTATGTTTATTTGGAGGTTTTATTATGACATTACCAATTAAAAGCAAGAAGCTAAGGTACAATCTTTCGCTTCTTTCGCTCGGTATCATGGGAGGTACAATTTATATTCTTATGTATCTTCGCTATGTATTCTATGATCAGATGATGGATGCATTCCAATGTACGAATGCACAGCTCGGATTGCTCAATACATATTGCTCGATAGCATATATTACAACAACAATACCGTGCGCATATTTGGCTGATAAGTTTGATGCAAAGAAAATCATCGTGGTTGCCATAAGCGGGATTACGGCGCTGACATTTGTTTATGCGGCATTTGTAACTTCGTATGCAACAGCAGTAATAATATGGATTCTTCAGCCTATCGTACTCATGCCGTACTGGGCTGCGCTGATTAAATATATCAATAGCTTGGGAACAGAAGAGAGCGCCGGCAATTCGTATGGTATATATTATCTCATCAACGGACTTGCGGGAGCAGCCGGAAACGCTGTTCCTCTTTGGGTAAGCCAGCATTTTGGCTTCCGTGGGGCAGTCATTTCGATAGGACTTATTACATTGCTTGCTACAGTGCTTATAGTGCTTTTCCTTGAAAGCGAGAAGGACAAGGTGGCAAGAGGCGAAGCTATGGAGGGTGATGAGCCTATCAAGCTTAAGTATATCAAGTATGTTATAAAGTGGCCGGGAACATATGTAATATTCTTTGCTTATTTTACAACATATACGCTATACTCGAATGTTTCATATTTCAATCCTTATCTGATAGATGTTATCGGAATCGATCCGGATGCATCGTCGGTATATGCTGTTATAAGAAATTACGGAGCAATGATCGTAGCGCCGGTCGGTGGCTTTATGGCAGATAAGGTATTCAAATCAACATCAAAGTGGTATATCGTTGCATTTGCGATCTCGGCAGTAATGTTCTTGGTACCGTTTACATTTGGCTCAGATTCAAATGTAACTCTTGTATGTATCTATTCGGTAATGCCGTCGCTTATCGTTTTTGCACTTTATGCGGTGACTTACTCAATCATAAGGGAGCTTCATATTCATCCGACAGTGCTTGGAACAGCAGTAGGCCTCGGCTCAATGTCAGGAGACCTTGTTGATGGGCTTTGGCCTGCAATATTCGGAGGCTGGATAGACAATTACGGAAACCAGGGATATACATATGTATTTATAACGCTTATCGCTGTATGTGTGCTCGGTATTTTAAATGCTTTATTTGCTATGGATCACAACAAAAAGTGCCTTGCCGGTAAGAGAAAAATGGTTATTAAGGAGATTGAATAACAGCAGATAATAACCGGCAAATGAAAGTCTATTTAGGCTTGAAAATATAATCAAATTGCAAAGCTGCTCGGATAATAAAGTAATCTGAGCGGCTTTTGTTTCTATTATGTATTAAATATGGTTTGAAATATTTCCGGAATAACAAGACAGTCTACCGCTAAAAGTTAAATTGATTCAGCCGGCTTTCTTATTATGGAGGAGTATCGCTTGCGATATCTCCGAAATATCAAGAAAGTCTACAACTGAAAATTTAATTGGCGCAGCCGACTTTCTTACTTAATAGTTTTAATAATTCGTTAATTTTTATTTCCAATATGTTTGTGCTATACTCAAGATGAAGAGGGCATAAAAAATGGAAATACGAAAGGGGAAATTGAAATGAAAAAAAGAATATGTGCGGTAGCATTGATGTTTATATTGCTTATATCTCTTGCAGCATGCGGCGGTGATGTTTCGGAAGCAGGGCGCAGAGTAGACGAAAGTAAGGTATATGTGGAAGAAGATATTATAGATGCGATGGATACGGTAACATCGCACTTTAAGAAAAATTTCAAAGGCTGCAAGCTGATAAGCCTTGAATATGATGAAGAAATATCTCTTAAAGCAGCTGTTGATTGGGCAGAGCAGTATGAGGCGGACGAGGCGATAGTGCTGGTTTCAAGCTTTGAAGTGGATTCGTCCGGAGGAGACGGCAGCTTAAATCCGGACAGCACATACAATGACTGGCAGTGGATACTTACAAGAAATGACGGCGGCAAATGGACATTGCAGACATACGGATATTAAAGCATAAAAAGTATCATGCATGATATTAGGGTGTGAAAAGAATAAAAAATATATATAAAACGATAGATATGGCAGCATTATTCACCGCAGGTAATTTTAATATAATCGAAAAATATAAAAAAGCCATATATAATAAAAAAATTCCTTGCGTAACTTGACAATTAATAGTATAATACCAATGTTGAGTATGCAAATGATCTGTTAATAAGCATCTAACTGATTTCTATACGGCAGGAGGTGAGTTAAAACATGGCACAGGTAGTTGTAAGAGAAAACGAAAGTTTAGAAAGCGCTCTTAAGAGATTTAAGAGATCATGCGCTAGAGATGGAGTAATGTCTGAGCTTAGAAAGAGAGAACATTACGAAAAGCCAAGCGTAAGAAGAAAGAAGAAGTCCGAAGCTGCAAGAAAAAAGGCTAAGAAGTATTAGTTTTTATATTATTTCAGGACAAAAGAGGTGTTTTAAGTGACCTTAAAGGAAAGATTAACTGAAGACTTCAAGGAGGCTATGAAAGCCAGAGACGAAGTCAGAAAGAACACTATAAGCCTTGCTCGTGCTGCTATAAAACAGTATGAGGTAGATAACAGAGGTACCGAGCTTGATGATGAGGGTGTTACTGCCATTATCGCAAAGCAGGTGAAGATGAGAAAAGATGCGCTTGCTGATTTTGAAAAAGCGGGCAGGACAGATCTCTTGGAAGCATATAAGGCTGAGATGGAAGTTCTCACAGCCTATCTGCCAAAACAGCTTACTGCTGAAGAAATTCTTGCGGTTGTTAAGGAAACTGCGGCTGCTATGGGTATAGAAGGCGGAAAGCAAAATATGGGAAAACTCATCGGTGCTGTTATGGGT
>CAYRZK010000173.1:0-3094 GCA_964428785.1 uncultured Oscillospiraceae bacterium
GTTCATGTCCTGAGATGCGGAAACGATTTGTTTTGTCATGATTTCGGATACGAGGGGAGCGGCGGGGCTGCGCTGAGCGTTTGCAAGATAGCGAACAACAATATCACGGTCTGTCACCACTCCGAGAAGCTCTTCCTTATCGTTGCATACCGGAATTATGCCGGTATCGATTTTTTTCATTTGTCTTGCAGCTTCTTCTATGCTCGTTTCCGGTTTGACAGAGCATATGCCTGTCGTCATGAATTCTTTTACCTTCATATAAAACATTGTATTGATGTGGTTAACTTTTTATAAATTAAATAAATAAACAAATCAATCAATACGCTCCTTTCTCTGTTTTATATGATGAATCGAAACGAGAAAAAGTATACGGTATTTCAATAATCTTCTAATCCAAAGCACGATCAGGATGCCAAAACGACGGCGTGAAGAGAATGAGAAGTGAGAATACTTCAAGTCGCCCTATAATCATAAGAAATGCCAGCACGAGCTTTAAAGGATCGGCAAATATTCCGAAATATCCGAGCGAACCGAAATCTCCGAGGTAAATGCCGGTATTTGCAAGCATTGCAAGCGATGCCGAGATGTTGGTGGCAAAGTCTAAGCCTTGGAGCGACAGCAAAACTGCGCCGCTTAGGAGTATGAATAAGAATGAGAGCATAAACGATGTTACATTCGATATTACTTGGTTTGGTACATATTGTTCGTTAATCCTTATTCCGACTACTGCATGAGGATGTATGCGCTTGTAAAGGGCTTGATATATGAGCTTGGAGATAACCATTGATCTTACTACCTTTGTAGAGCCGGCTGTCGATGAGGAGCATCCTCCGACAAACATAAGAATGAGGAATATTATAAGACAGAAGGTCGGCCATGAATTATAGTCAACAACGCTGTAGCCTGATGTTGTGGCGAAAGAAGCCGTATAAAACGAAGCATATCTAAGTGCCTCTCCAAATGAGCTATATATTCCTGTTATGAAGAGAGAAGCGGTCACAAGCAGTGCTGCGGCTGCAAGAAGCGTGAGATATACGAAAACCTCTCTGTGCGCCAAAGCTTCTCTGAATTTTCTCTTTATAATCAGCGGATAAATAGGATAGCTTATGGATGATAATATTGTAAATATTATTATCAGGCTTTCGATATATATACTGTCAAAATATACAATGCCGCTTGAATGTGCGAAAAGCCCGCTTGTACTTATACATCCCATAGTTGTTATCAGTGCGTCAAAAATATTCATCTTACTGAAAAGCAGCAGAGTGAACATAGCTACTGTGAATATGATGTACATAAAGTACAGAAGCTTAGCTGAGTTTGAAATTTTGCTTGTGAATTTGTCAAGATTGATTGCTGAAAATTCAGCTTTAAACAGCTTTTGACCGCTTGCACCGAGGCTTGACATAAGGCTGACCATGAATACAAGTATTCCCATACCGCCGAGCCAGTGTGAAATGGCTTTCCACATAAGAAGCCCTTTTGGAGTTACTTCAACTATAAAAACGGTAGCGCCTGTTGTTGTAAAGCCCGAACATGACTCGAAAAAAGCCGAAGCAAAGGAATTTGTATATCCGCTGAGGATGTAAGGAAGCGCTCCGAGCAGCGATACGATGATCCATGTAAGCCCTACGATGAGATATCCGTCTCGTATCTTCAAAAATGTTTTGTGAGGATGCGAGAAGCATATAAGCAAAGCGCCGAGTGTTATTACAATAAGGCTTGAGGCGGCAAGGCCGTTTCCGATAGAATGTTCATCATAAACATATGCCGTAATCATTGCCGGAAGCATTGATATACCGACAGTCAGTATAATATAACCGTATATTTTTGCAATGTATCTGAAATTAAGCGTATATTTCATAATATATAGTCTCCGCTAAACAATAAATTACCTGTTGGGGTTCCAAAATCTTTTGGAAAAAATCATGCAAAAAGTGTAAATTTCCAGTCTGCCGATAAGCATAAGCATCGAAAGAAGAAATTTTACCCAGTCAGCAAAAAACGAATAATTCATTACGGGGCCGACCCGGTTAAAGCCGGGACCGATATTACCGAGTGAAGCGGCAACTGCCGTAAGTGATGTTGTGAAATCATAGCCGCCCAATGAAACGAGCGCAGTGCCGCCGATAGCTATGGCTACATATGCAAATATAAAGCTTGTGCACGATTCTACGGTATCAATCGACAGTACCTTGCCGTTCATATCTATTTTAGCAACGGCATTTGGGTGAAGACGCACCAAAAGACCTCGTTTGATGAGCTTTGCGACAACCACTATTCTTGAAATTTTAATGCCGCCGCTGGTGGATGAAGCACATCCGCCCATAAACATAAGCGAGAATATCAGCATTACCGGAAAAGCATCCCAAAGATCATAATTGGTGTTGCAGAAGCCGGTAGTCGTTATAACGGATGCAACATTAAATATAGCATATCTGAAAGACTGCATAATACTTCCGTATTCACCCGTTATATAGTTGTAAGCAGTGATTGCTGCGGCGATAAAAGCGATGATGGCTATATATGTTTTGAGCTCGATGTCCTTAAAAAATTCTTTTGGCCCATGCACAATGGCGGCATAGTACAGGTTAAAATTGATACCTGCAAGGATCATGAAAATCGTAAGCACGGTTTCGATATATATGCTGTCAAAATGAGCGATGCTTGAATTATAGTTGGACATTCCTCCGGTGCCCATTGTTGAAAAAGCATGTGTGATGGCGTCAAAAAAGCTCATTCCGCCCAAAAGCAAAAAAACTGTCTGAGCAGCCGTAAGCGTGATATAGATGGAAAAAAGAAGTCTTGATGTACTGCTTGTCTTGGGTACGAGTTTGCTGAAAGTCGGACCGGTAAGCTCCGAACGGGCAATGGTTTGACCATCGAATCCGAGCGCCGGCAGAAGTGCGATAACCATATAAAGTATACCGAGACCTCCGAGAAAATGCATAAAGCATCTCCAAAAAAGGATCGCCTTCGGCAGGCTTTCAACATCCGAAAAGATAGTAGAGCCTGTTGTGGAAAAGCCGGAGCAGGCTTCAAAAAACGCATCGAAAATATCAGGGCACGAGTCGGAAAAAATGAACGGAAGGGC
>CAYRZK010000174.1:0-3083 GCA_964428785.1 uncultured Oscillospiraceae bacterium
GTAAGGTAACGATGTTGAAATATCATCCTTGTTCTTCTCAAGCCCTAGAAGAACGAGAAGCTCCATGGTCTCCTCACGCATTTTCTTTTCTTCCTTGGCATTGAGCATAAATGTAGAAGCAACAAGATTGGCTTTCATATGCATATGCTTTGCAATAAGAACATTTTCAAATACCGAAAGCTCCTTAAAAAGTCTGATATTCTGGAATGTTCTTGCAATGCCTCGCTTCGTGATTTTATCCGGAGTCATCAGCACGGTACCTGTATACTTACCGTCATTCTGCCCCTTGTACATGTTCTTCATCTTTCCCTTAGGAAAGTTTTCGGCTATTACCTTGCCTTCCATTTCGATGCGGCCGTTTGTCGGCGGATAAACGCCTGTTATCGCATTGAATGCCGTGGTTTTGCCGGCACCGTTCGGCCCGATAAGCCCGATAATTTCGCCCTTGTTAACTTCCATATTAAGGTTGTTAAGCGCCACAACACCGCCGAACTGCATCGTAACATCGCTTAATCTGAGAATATTTTCCTTACTCATTTACGACACCTCCGTTTGCAGCTTCGGCTTCATCAGCCTTCTTTGACCTTTTCTTTGTGAAAAATCTATATATCCCGTCCCATGAGAATTCTCTGTTTCCCATGATGCCTCGTCTCCAGAAGAGTACTACTATCATAAGAATGATCGAAAATACTACCATACGGAATCCTGTACGCATAAGCGGTATGCGAAATCCTCCGATGACATGCTCAACATCGAGGAATCTGAGCCACCACTCCTTCGCAGCCGTTACCAGAAATGCCGAAATAATGCTGCCCGTCATGCTTCCCATGCCGCCGATTACCACGATAAGAAGAATATTATATGTCATCGCAATCGGGAATGTTGTAGGCGTAGTAGCTCCGAGATACTGTACCAGAAGCGCTCCTGCAACCCCGGCAAAAAACGAACTTATAATAAACGACATTCTCTTATGCTTCGCAAGGTTGATACCCATAGCCTCCGCTGCGATTTCGTCCTCCCTTATTGCCTTAAACGCTCTGCCGTATGACGAACGTACAACAAGGATTATCACCGCTATACATATTACGACAACAATAAATGGTGTGAAATACTGCGGCAAGCCGAGTACACTTGTGAATTTCGGAATAGAATTAAGACCGAGCGAGCCGTTTGTCACTTTATTAAAAAGTGAGCTTGCTACGAGAATTCTTACTATTTCGGCAAATCCGAGCGTAGCTATTGCAAAATAGTCGCTCTTAAGTCTTAATACAGGAATACCGATGAGATATGCAAGAAACGCTGCCGCAATACCTCCGAGAATCATCGCTATAAACGGTGAAACTTCAATATTTTTGAGCCAATCCGCTACTCCGTAGAGATAATATACACCGGGTTTCTTTGATACCGGTATCGTAAGTACAGCAAACACATAAGCGCCTATCGCCATGAAACCTGCCTGGCCGAGTGAAAAAAGACCTGTAACACCGTTGAGCAAATTCATCGAACATGCTGCAAGCGCATAAATTGCTCCGAGCTGGAGAACCGTTCTTATCATCGAGGTTTTATCCGTCATATAATAGCTGCATACGATAAAACCTATTATTACGAGTGCCAGCGCAAGAGAGCAAAGATTTTTTGTTTTTTTGGACATAATTTACACCTTCTCTGACATCTTTTCGCCGAACAGACCTGTAGGTCTGAACATAAGAACGACAACCAATACTATAAATGTGAATACATCACTGAATTCGGAATATCCCGCTGCCTTGATAAAGGTTTCCGAAAGACCGATTAAAAATCCGCCCACTACTGCTCCCGGGATACTGCCGATACCGCCGAATACTGCGGCAATAAAACACTTAAGTCCCGGCAGTGAGCCTACAAGAGGATATACCGACGGACGAGGTGTGAAATATAAAATTGAACCAAGCGCTGCAAGGAAACATCCTATTACAAACGTGATACTGATTACATCGTTAATTTTAATACCCATGAGCTGTGCCGTTTCAAAATCTTTCGATACAGCTCTCATCGCCATTCCCACTTTTGTCTTTTTAATGATGAACATCAGTACGAATACCGCTGCGATTGTGAGAATCGGAGTAATAAATGTTACAAGTGAAGTCGATACCTCACCAAATCTGATTGTTTTATTGAGCACCGGAATCGAAGGATACGATTTCGGAAGTGCTGAGAATAAATATGTCGCAAAGTTCTGCAAGAAATACGATACACCGATCGCCGAGATCATTATCGACATACGAGGTGCTGTTCTGAGAGGCTTGTATGCAGCCTTTTCTATAAGTACACCCAAAATGACTGTTGCAACGATGACAACTATAATTGAAAGGTACCAAGGCATTATCCCCATTGCAAAAATCATAAAATACGCAGACATCATAAAAACATCTCCGTGCGCAAAGTTAATGAGTCGTAAAATACCATATACCATTGTATATCCGATAGCTATCAGCGCATATATGCTGCCTACCGAAATACCCGCCAAACAATATGAGAGGAAGGATGTAAAATCCATAATTTAACCTCCAAACTAATCCATATATTGAGAAAAATCGCCGCATCATCACATTAACATATAGCCGTTTTACAGATACTGCGATTGATAATCTTAAATATTAAAATATTGCGGGGTGGCAAGACTGCCTCCCCGCAGCTAACATATTTTATATAATGTATACTATTTTTCTATGCCGCTTCTTGTGCGAACCTTTTTAGAGCTCTGCTACGGACTGAGTCTTTACAAACTGGAATTCGAGCGTTGTTACCGACTCTTCGCTTACAGTCTTAAGATAAGCTGTATCCTTGATAGCATCTCCGTTTTCGTCAAATGCGATCGAACCTGTTACTCCGTCAAATTCAACATCTGCGAGTGCATCTCTTATAACTACCGAGTTAACAGCTTCGATATCTGTTCCGTCAAGAGCTTCAAGTGCATGATAAGCAGCCATATATGTGTCATATCCGAGAGCCGATACTGCTGCAACAGTATCAGTGTTTGCATTCCAAGCAATGTACTGAGGATCGCTGTTTAAGAATACCTTAAATCCGTCTACAAATTCCTT
>CAYRZK010000175.1:0-3026 GCA_964428785.1 uncultured Oscillospiraceae bacterium
ATACCAACCCTTTTATTTTTAAAAAGTTGGTGTCACATCATTGACTAATGTACATTTTTGCAGCTTTTTGAATTAGGAAAATTTCAGCTTTGAATTACCGCTTTTTCATTCGCTTATTCCTATGTATAGAGCACTATTTCGCCGCTTTCTCGTGTCTTATTTAAATCTATGAATCTTTGATTGCTGCTTCCTCTGAAAAGCAGTGTCAAATCACGCTTGTCCATTTCAAATCTTCCGTCAATCAAATAATCCGTAAGCTCAAGCAGTTTATATATATATACATCTTGCTCCGCTCTTTCGAGAAGCTCTTCATATGTAAAGCCTGTATATATAAGAATATTAAGCGCAGGATTTTGCTCTTTGATTTTTTTTGCGAGCACATAAAAGCCCTCCGGCTGAAACATCGGATCTCCACCTGTAAATGTTACTCCGTCAAGCAATGGATTTTTCATGATTTCCCGTACAAGATTATCAATGACGCTGTCATAACCGCCGTTAAAATCGTGTGTTTCGGGATTATGACATCCCGGACATGCATGTGCACAGCCCTGACAAAACACCGTAAACCTTATCCCCGGTCCGTCCACAATAGATTCTCTGTAAACGCCTGCCAATCTTAATGTTTCTGCTTCTTTCATGAATTCATCAGATCTGTTCGATCTCCTCCATAACACCGTGCTTTACTCTCTCTGCTTCTTCTGCCGTCTTGGCACTGTTCCAGTGATCCATCGTGCCTACGAGATATCCGGTAATTCTTCTTATTCTTTCAAAGCCTTCACCATCTTCAAATTCTTTTCTTCCGCAGCACGGACATTCGTTATCGATAATGCCTGTATATCCGCATACCGGATCTCTGTCTACCGGGTGATTTATCGAGCCGTAGCCTATTCCGCTTTCTTTCATGCATCTTACCACCTTTTCAAAGGCATCAAGATTTTTAAGAGGATCTCCGTCAAGCTCAACATAAGATATATGCCCTGCATTGGTAAGCGCATGATACGGAGCCTCAAGCCTTATCTTTTCAAAAGCGCTGATAGGATAATATACCGGAATATGGAAGCTGTTTGTATAATATTCTCTGTCGGTAACACCTTCTATAATACCGAATTTCTGCTTGTCAATTCTTACAAATCTTCCCGAAAGTCCCTCTGCCGGTGTAGCAAGAAGCGTCCAGTTGAGTCCTGTCTCTTTTGACTTCATATCGAGTCTCTTTCTCATGTACCCAATAATTTCCAAACCAAGATTTTGCGCTTCTTTTGACTCACCATGATGCTTACCGATAAGAGCTTTTAAGCATTCCGCAAGTCCTATAAAGCCCATCGAAAGCGTTCCGTGCTTGATCACCTCTTCGATTTTGTCATCCGGACCGAGCTTTTCCGAATCTATCCATACTCCCTGTCCCATAAGGAACGGGAAGTTTTTCACTTTCTTATTTGCCTGAATCAGGAAACGCTCATAGAGCTGATCCATACAAAGGTCGATTACTCTGTCAAGGTTTTCAAAGAATATTTCAATATTGCCGTTCGACTTTATCGCTATTCTCGGAAGGTTTATCGATGTGAAGCTCAAATTACCTCTGCCCGATACGATCTGCCTGTCCGGATCATAAACATTGCCTATAACTCTTGTACGGCATCCCATATAAGCTACCTCTGTATCATAATCCCCTTCCTTGTAATATTGGAGATTATACGGCGCATCTATAAATGAAAAGTTCGGAAAGAGTCTCTTCGCCGATACTCTGCATGCAAGCTTGAAAAGATCATAGTTAGGATCTTCCGGATTATAGCTGATGCCCTCTTTTACCTTAAAGATCTGGATTGGGAATATCGGAGTTTCTCCGTTGCCAAGCCCTGCCTCAGTCGCAAGAAGTACACTCTCCATAACAAGCCTGCCCTCAGGCGATGTATCCGTACCGTAATTTATAGATGTAAACGGCACTTGAGCACCGGCTCTCGAATGCATTGTATTTAAATTGTGAACAAGTGCCTCCATTGCCTGATAAGTTTTTCTTCTTATTTCCTTATCGGCAAATTTTGTAGCTCTTTCCTGAATCCTTATTGCCTCATCCTCAGAAATAAACTTTTTCAGCTCTTCAAGCTCCAGCTCCTTGTAATTGTTGTCCCACGCCATGCATGGACACACTCCGCTCTCTGCTTCGATTTTTTTACCGAGTGCTTTAGCTCTGTCAACACCGTCCTCAATATCGTTTAAGATATCGAGCATCTTTCCTACATTCTGCCAATAAAGTGCCTTATATGTTTTTTTAACTCCCGGAGCCATTCCATAATCAAAATTAGGCACCGACTGTCCTCCGTGCTGGTCGTTTTGATTAGACTGAAGCGCAATACATGCAAGAGCCGAATAGCTCTGTATATCGTTAGGCTCTCTCAAATGACCGTGCCCCGTCGAAAAGCCTCCTTTGAGAAGCTTTACAAGGTCTATCTGACAGCATGTCATAGTAAGTGTCAGGAAGTCCAAATCATGGATATGTATATCGCCTTCTTCATGCGCCTTGGAATGTGCCGGATTGAGCACATACATTTTATAGAATTCCTTTGAACCTTCTGAGCCGTATTTGAGCATTGTACCCATCGCCGTGTTGCCGTCGATATTGGCATTTTCTCTCTTTATCTCATTATCCTTAGCTTCTTTAAAAGTAAGATCCTCATAAATCTTCATCAGACGAGTGTTCATTTCTCTTACTCTTGTACGCTCAGCTCTGTAAAGGATGAATTCCTTTGCTGTACGAGCATGTCCGTTTTCGATGAGGATTTTTTCAACAGCATCCTGTATTTGCTCTACCGTAGGAATTTCATTATGGCATACCTCAAGAAGATATACTTCGACCTGTCTTGCAAGATATCTCGCCATATCTCTGTCATTTCCGCCAAGCTGTTTGGCTGCTTGAAAAATCGCCTCAGCGATTTTATCGATATTGAAGTCTACCTCTCGACCGTCACGCTTAATAATCTTCCTGATACTTTCCATCAAACATTCCTCCCCAATTATTCATAACTCATTCA
>CAYRZK010000176.1:0-3024 GCA_964428785.1 uncultured Oscillospiraceae bacterium
GGTTTTTACAATGACTGATATATACAGAAGTATTGCGGAGAGGACAAAGGGCGATATATATTTTGGTATCGTAGGCCCTGTACGGAGCGGAAAATCAACATTTATAAGGCGTTTTATGGAGCTGCTTGCTATACCGAATCTTGAAGATGACTATGAAAGGCAAAGACTGGTGGATGAGCTGCCGCAGAGCGGTGATGGCAAAACTGTAATGACAGCAGAGCCGAAATTTGTGCCGGCGGAGGCTGTGCGGCTTATGCTGAACGATAATGTGAAGCTCAATGTGAGAATGGTGGACTGTGTGGGCTATATGGTGCCGGGAGCACTCGGAGCTACGGAGGACGGAAATATAAGAATGGTTTCGACACCATGGAGCGAAGAAAAGATACCGTTTGCGGAGGCTGCCGAGATAGGAACGAAAAAGGTAATCGGCGAACATTCGACTGTAGGGATTGTTGTAACATCGGACGGCAGCACGGGCGAGCTGCCGAGAGAGGCTTATGAAAGTGCGGAGGAGCGTGTCGTAAAAGAGCTTAAAGAGCTGAAAAAGCCGTTCGTTGTTGTGCTTAATTCAAGAAATCCGGAGAGTGCGGCATGTACGGATATTGCAGGCAGGCTTGCGGCAGTTCACGGAGTGCCGGTGATTCCGACGGACTGCATGAATATGAGCGAAGAGGATATAAATCGTATATTTGTAAAAACGCTTGAGCAATTTCCGGCAAGCAGGATCAATTTTTATTTGCCTGGATTTACGGACGGACTTTCGGAGGAGCACTGGATAAAGGAGACTATTATAAGAAGCTTGGCGGAATGGGCGAGCAGCTTTGAGAATATTGCCGATATAAGAGAGAGCATCGGAGTACTTGAGGAAGAGGATATCGTAGAGAGCGTTGAAATTGAAAATATCGACCTTGCGACAGGGAATGTAGATGTAAGTATCAATATGGTGCAGGGGCTGTTTTATAAGGTCGTTTCCGAGCTTATGGAAAGCGAGGTAAGGAATGATGCGCAGTTTTTCTCTATGATAAGGGAATTTGCGGCTGCCAAGAAAGCATATGATAAGCTTGAAAATGCGATGGATGAGGTAGGTGAGTCGGGATATGGTATAGTAAAGCCGCGGCTTGCGGAAATGGTATTGGAAGAACCGGAGGTATTCAAGCAGGGCAATAAATACGGAGTGCGACTCAAAGCCAAGGCACCGAGTATGCATATTATCAAAACGGATATAACAACGGAGGTGTCCCCGATTGTAGGAACGGAAAAGCAGTCGGAGGAGCTTGTAATGTCATTAAAGAGTGTTTATGCAGAGAGTCCGGAAAAGATATGGGAGACAAAGTTTTTCGGAAAAACACTCTATGAAATGATAGAGGAGCAGATGGAAAACAAGCTTACGGGCGTGCCGGACGGTGTGCGTGTAAAAGTACAGAAATCGCTTCAAAAGATAAGCGATGAGGGCAAGGAATATTTTATTTGCATAATTATATAGCGGCAGATATGGGATCTATGATTTTGGGCAGAGTGTGCAAACAGCATCATGCGTGAAAGCAGCATGTGTGAAAGCAGCAGCATAATCATAGAGCTGTGCCGGACAGAGGGCAGCTGTGACGGCTGCCTTTTAATGTGCAGAGAATTCCGAGCAAAGACAGAGCGGCGCAGAGAAGATATTGCAATTTGATGGTACGAAGCAAAGCGGTCGGCTCAGCTTGCATAAGAACAGTGTTCTTGAGCGAAAATGAGAAAACTGTTGTGATTAAAGCCATGGTAAAGGTTTGACCGAGCGAGCGCATGGTTGCGAGAATTGACGAAGCCGAGGCATAGTCGGATTTGCTTACGCATGACATTACGGTATTGGCATTGGGCGAGCTGAATATGGCAAGTCCGAAGCCTGAGACGGCATTAAGTATGACAGTGAGAGATACGGATTGCTTTTGTGCGGTGAAGCTCAGTGCGATGAGTACGGCGGTTGTGATGGTCATTCCCGGACATGTAAGCTTGACGGGAGATATACTGTCGGAAAGTTTGCCGATATATGGTGACATGAGTACCATGACGATGGGTGATGCCGCAAGAAGAATACCGGCAAGCTGTGATGTGCAGCCTATTATGGTCTGATAATAGAGCGACAGCAGGTAACTTATCGCATATGTTGCGCCGTAATTGATAAAAGCGGCGAGGTTTGCAAAGGTATAATTGCGATTGCTTCGAAGCATGTCGATATTGAGAAGCGGTTCGGCGGCATGGTGTTCATGAAGTATTAGGCATATGGCGATTATTAGACCGGCAGCGATACAGATAATGGGGAATATGCCGTCTGTGACGGCAGTGAGTCCGTAAATGCACGAGACGACAGCGGCGATATAAAGCAGGCATCCTAGGATGTCAAGATTATGAAATTTTTGGCTTGCCGTATCGGAAAGGCAGCAGGCTTCGGATTTTTGCCTTGTGCTGTCTGTGATTGGCTTTGCTTTATGGGCGCTACATAAAGCGGCAATAAGCAATGCGGCTGAGATGATTGCGTTGATAGAAAAAATATATCTCCAGCCTATATAATGATTGAGCAGTCCTCCGAGTACAGGTCCCATCGCAAGCCCCATATATGTTGCGGATGTTGCATATCCGAGAGCTTTGCCTCTGTCGCTTGCATCAAATGCACTTATGAGTAGGGCATGATTTGTCGCAAAAACCATTGAAGCGCCTAAGCCCTGTGCACTGCGCCCGGCAAGAAGCATGGCAAGGCTTCTTGAATAAGCCGAAAATACAGCGGCGCCTGTAAAAATCGCAATGCCGATTATGAAAATCAGCTGTTTTGATGTGATATCGGCAAGCTTGCCGAACGGCAAAGAAAAGGAAGCCGAAATAAGCATGTAAATAGTCACTATCCAGAAGGATGCTTCGGCATTTATTTGAAATTCCTCGCCTATGATAGGAACGGAAAGGTTAAGGGCGCTTCCCATAAATGTTATTATAAAGGATGCGGCGATGGATATGAGAAGTGTTGATTTTTGAACATTTGTCATGAATATTAAG
>CAYRZK010000177.1:0-2238 GCA_964428785.1 uncultured Oscillospiraceae bacterium
TGTTCATGGTATCGCAGTCAAAATTTTAAAGATGTTTCACCGAAGCAGACGAAAGCATACGAAAAGAGCGAAAAAGGGCATATGGATAAAGAAAATTTATGAAAAGCATTCAGTGTTAAAAGCAGGCTTCTGATAAAGCAGTGCCGTAGTGCCGATAACTCATGAAAGTGTCATTCGTTTGGCGATTTTGAATAGTAATTGTCACACGGTTTGTATAAAACATACGCTTTGCAATAAATGAAGGTTTGTCAAACATAAGCTTGCAATAAAGAGATTGACAGATATATGAAAAATTCGTATAATTGTATACAAGTATTCAAACAATCGGCAAGCGATGCAGAGTTTAACAGGTGTTTATGTATGCTGCAAAACATATGAGGTTAATGTATTTGGAGTATGCGCTTGTGCATCGATATGTTTGTTATGTTGTTTGTTAAGCATAAATACTGTTATACAAATTTTCATATATAAGGAGGAGCTATGCTATGGGCAAAACATTAGCTTATAAAATTCTCGAAAATCACCTTATAAAAGGGGAAATGATACCGGGAGAAGAAATTACTATTAAAATCGATCAAACGCTTACGCAGGATTCAACAGGAACGATGGTATATCTCCAGCTCGAAGCCATGGATGCTGAAAAGATAAAGACGGAGCTTTCGGTGGCATATATTGACCATAATACATTGCAGACAGGCTTTGAAAATGCGGACGACCACGCTTTTATCAAGAGCGTGGCACAGAGACATGGTGTAATATTCAGTAAGCCGGGAAACGGCATATGTCATCAGCTGCATCTTGAAAATTACGGTGTGCCGGGCAAGACTCTTCTCGGCTCGGACAGCCATACACCTACGGGCGGCGGGCTCGGCATGATTGCGATAGGAGCAGGCGGGCTTGATGTTGCAGTGGCGATGGCAAAGGGTACATACAGTCTCAGCGTTCCAAAGGTAATCGGTATAAAGCTCACAGGTAAGCTTCCGATGTGGTCGTCGGCAAAGGATGTGATACTGCATGTTCTTAAAGAGCTTACAGTAAAGGGCGGAGTAGGAAGCATCGTCGAGTATTTTGGTGACGGTGTCAAGACGCTTTCGGTGACGGACAGAGCAACGATAACCAATATGGGTGCGGAGCTCGGCGCAACAACATCTGTATTCCCAAGTGATGAAAATACTAAAGCATATCTTGAGCTTCAGGGAAGAGGTGAAGCATATATACCGCTTGAGGCAGATGACGATGCAGTATATGACAAGGTCATAGAGGTGGATTTGGGAATGATAAAGCCGCTCGCAGCTATGCCGCACAGCCCGGATAATGTGGCAGGTGTGAGCGAGATAGGCGAAATCAAAATCGATCAGGTGGCGATAGGCAGCTGCACGAATTCTTCATATACAGATCTTATGAAGGTGGCGGCAATACTTAAAGGTAATAGGGTACATCCCGATGTATCGCTTGTAATAAGTCCGGGATCAAGCAGAATACTTGCAAAGATGGCTGAAAACGGTGCTTTGGCAGATTTAATCAGTGCCGGCGCACGCATCATCGAATGTGCCTGCGGTCCGTGTATCGGTATGGGACAGTCACCTAAATCCGGAGCTGTTTCACTCCGTACATTTAACAGAAATTTCAAAGGACGCTCAGGAACAAATGATGCGTCGGTTTACCTTGTGAGCCCGGAAACGGCAGCAATTTCGGCTATAAGAGGTGTGCTTACGGACGGAAACAGCACAGGTATTGTAATCCCTGAGATTGAACCTGCGGTGATGCCTGCGCTCGACAGCTATACTGTTTCACCGTGCGGTCATTGCAAAGAAAATACAGAAGTCGAAATGGGCCCGAATATTAAGCCGTTCCCAAGAAATACGGAGCTGCCGGAAAATATAAGCGTTGAAGTGACATTAAAAGCAGGCGATAATATTACGACAGATGATATTATGCCGTCGGATTCGAGATTGCTTCCTTATCGCTCCAATGTACCGCATCTTTCAAATTACTGTTTTGAAAAGATAGACGCCGGATTTGCCGAGAGATGTAAGCAGGCTTCTTTGTGTGCTATTGTCGGCGGAGATAATTACGGACAGGGATCGAGCAGAGAACATGCGGCTCTTGCACCGCTTCACCTCGGCATAAAGTTTGTAGCAGCTAAGTCATTTGCCCGTATCCACAGATCAAATTTGATAAACAGCGGTATATTGCCTCTTGTTTTTGCGGATGCAGGCGACTATGATGATATAAGCC
>CAYRZK010000177.1:2248-3024 GCA_964428785.1 uncultured Oscillospiraceae bacterium
CCTCGGAGATAAGCTCGTTATCGAAAATGCACCGGCGCAGGTAAAAGCGAACGAAATTATCGTAAAGAATACGAATACGGGAAAAGAATACAGGATGCTTCCGAACTTTTCCGATCTCGAAACGGCAATGATACTTGCCGGAGGTAAGATAAATTATCTTAAAAAAGCATAGCAGCGGAAACTTGCCTGCTGCGGACGGCATATGAAAACACCGTTCGACAGTGTAAATGGAGGAAACAGATGGGAAATTTAATTCAAAATCAGGATTATCTGAAGATATTTGAGGAGCTTATAAAGGAGCAGTGCGAAAGAGCCGAAAGGATAAAGGAAAGCACAAGCTTTGTGGATTATAACGCACTAGATAAGATAATTATCGGAACGCTGCCGGGTGACGGCATAGGCCCGATTATAATGGAGCAGACACTCAGTGTGCTCGAAAAGCTCTTAGCTGATGAAGTAGAAGCCGGAAAAATAGAAATAAGACATATCGAAGGGCTTACTCTCGAAAACAGGGTGTCACAGGGAGAAACAGTTCCGGCGGATGTGCTTGCGGCGATAAAGGAATGTCATTTGTTATTAAAAGGGCCGACAACAACGCCCGATAAGAATAGCGGACTGCCTAATCTTGAAAGTGCAAATGTTAAGCTGAGAAAGGAGCTTGACTTGTTTGCCAATGTTCGCCCTGTTTCAATCCCGGAAAAAGGAATTGACTGGACATTTTACAGAGAAAATACAGAGGGTGAATATTCGCTCGGAAGCAAGGGTATAGCTATAAG
>CAYRZK010000178.1:0-2988 GCA_964428785.1 uncultured Oscillospiraceae bacterium
GCCGTTGATAAGCATTGTGCATCCGCACTTCTCTCTATCTTTTCAGCTATACGCATCATAAAACGACGCACAAGAATAGTCGTTTCTTCTTCCGGACATTTGGTCACTATCTCTTCCTGGATAGGCAGCAGATTTACAGTATGCATCTTGAATTTTCCGGTATATCCGGAAACGATAGATGCAAGTTCTTCTACCTTTTCCTGTGCTCTTTCGCTCGTATACGGATATGAATGAAAATGAACCGCTTCTATAAGCATACCACGCTTTGCCATCATCCAAGCTGCTACAGGCGAGTCTATGCCGCCCGAAAGAAGCACCATGCCTTTTCCGTTCGTTCCGAGAGGAAGCCCTCCGAAGCCCGATACCTTAGCATCATAAATATATGACACTCCCTGTCTTACATCTACATACAGAAGTACCTCCGGATTGTGAACATCCACCTTGAGTACCTTACATCCGATAAGCACCTTTGCTCCGATTATTCTCCCTATTTCCGGAGATTTGATCGGAAAATTCTTATCCGCACGCTTGGCTTCTACCTTAAATGTCTTAATGCCTCGCTTCTCAATAAGCTCAAGCATATATTCAACTGCTACTTCGCCTATCTTATCAAGGTCGCTCTCCGCTTCAACAGCCGGTGAAATCGATGCCACTCCGAATACTTTGGATACCTCACGCACGATAAGCTCCTTCTCATAGCTCTTATCGGTGCGCACAAAAATGAGACCCTCGTGCCGCTTAACATCAAGCTCAGTTCCATTGTTTATTTTTTTAAGTCTCGACTTGATACGGTCTGCAAGCATTCTCTCAAAATAAGGCTTATTCATGCCCTTGAGCGCCACTTCTCCGCATCTTACAATGAAAATATTTTGTTCGTTCATTTATATTCCTCCGCCGGTCGGTATCCGGCTAATACATAAATATATCCACAATATGTACTATCTGAAGCTCCCAAGCTTTCTAAAGCTCAATACAGCTTTTTTGAGCTTGTCAAGCACATAATCCATATCAGCTATTGTATTCTCTTCGCTGAAGCTGAAACGAATAGCGCCTTCAATTTCTTTATCGCTCAGCCCCATAGCCGTCAGCACATGACTGCGACCTTTTTTGTTCGACGAACATGCCGAGCCGGTAGATACATAAATACCGGACTGTTCAAGCGTGTGAAGAATCACCTCGCCTCTTGTTCCGAGAAACGAAACATTTAATACCGATGGGCTTGACTTGCCTGTTTCTCCGACAACGCTGCATTCTTCCATGCTGTTGATCTTGATATCCTTTATCTCGGATTTGATGCCGTCAAGCAGATAAGCTCGTGCAGCCGCCATTGACGCCAGCCGTGCATCAAGATTGCTGTATGCAAGCTGCGCCGCTGTTCCGAATCCTGCAATTGCAGGCACATTTTCCGTTCCGGATCTGAAATGCTTCTCCTGACCGCCTCCCACGATATACGGTCGAATGTTCCTGCCCTTGCGCACATAAAGCGCACCTATGCCCTTAGGCCCGTGAATCTTATGAGCGCTTACGGACATCATATCTATACCGGGCTTCATGACATTCATCTTGCCGAACGACTGAACAGCATCCACATGAAACATTACATCTGTGCCCTTTTCCTTGTTGAAATCCGAAATCAGCCTCCCGGTCTCCGCAATCGGCATGATCATTCCGTTTTCATTATTGACCTGCATCATCGAAACGAGAATAGTATCCTCATTCAAAGCATTCCGCACGGTATCAATATCAATACTGCCGTCATTGCAGACAGGCAGCAATACAATATCAAAGCCGGCATCTCCGAGCCTTTTTACCGATTCAAGAACGGCAGGATGCTCCACCGCTGTTGTTATAATGCGTTTTCCTCTTCGTTTTCCGGCTTCGGCAGCGCCGAAAACAGCTGTATTGTCGCTCTCCGTGCCTCCGGATGTAAAATATATCTCTTCGTCAGCACAGCCGATAGCCGACGCAACACTGCGCCGTGCTTCTTTTATGGCTTTTTCCGCATTTATGCCCGGTCTGTGAAGTGATGACGGATTGCCGAAATCCTCCCTCATATATGTGAGCATCTTATCCGTCACCGCATCATACTGTCTTGTTGTGGCACTGTTATCCAAATAAACAAACATTTCTTTACCTTCTGTTCATACAAATCAAATCAGTATATTTTAATATATACTAATTGTACATATTTATCCATTTCTTTGAAACAAAACGCCATGCACATAATACCAGCTTTACACAATCCGTAATACTTACCATAAGTATGCAGAACTGGAGAGGAAGCTTGAGCACTACTACCGAAAGCAGTGCGAGCGGTATCTGTAAAAAGCTGTTCCCGGCGATATCAACTATAAGCGTATATATAGTATCGCCGCCGGCACGAAGAATACCACATGTAAATATGTAGTTTGTCATCTTAGGAATCGTAATAATTGCCCATACATAAAGGACCTTTATAAGCAGCTCTATTGTACTCGGATCGAAATCATAGAAGCCTGCCACAGGCTTTGCTATTGCAAATATCACTGCGCATACGATGACATTAAATATACATGCAAGCTTAATTGTAATCTTGGCATATTCATAAGCCGTCTTATCGTCGTTAAGTCCGAGCGCACCTCCGATGGTTACGGCAGCCGCATTGCCAAGTCCGAAGAACACTACCTGCGCCATATTCGCAACTATCTCAGCAACCTGTATTACAGAGAGCGCCGAGGTACCGATGATACCGTAGATAGCAAATGTAGCGGAAGAAAGCAGCGAGAATGCAGCCTCCGTTACTACCACAGGCGCCGCTGTCTTTGAAACGCTCATAAAGAATTCTCTGTCAAATCCGAACAATTCTTTGAATTTTGCACGGAGTGGATGCTTTTTTGAAACTGCTATATAGCCTATTACAGCGATAAGCTCTATTGCTCTTGTTATCGTCGTAGCAAGAGCCGCACCTACTACTCCGAGCTCAGGTGCTCCGAATTTACCATATATAAG